>CAKUQA010000109.1 GCA_934675225.1 uncultured Candidatus Melainabacteria bacterium
ATATGGGCCGCAGTGGACTCGAACCACCGACCTCACCCTTATCAGGGGTGCGCTCTAACCACCTGAGCTAGCAGCCCACCTTTTGCTGAATTAAGTTATCAGCAAGATTAAATGTATCATGAACATTTTTTAAAATCAAGCCCTTTTCTTTTTTTATTTTTTTTACTAAAAATGACGGGCTATTAAACCCGCCATTTTTAATTATTTTTTGAATTGCTTTTATTTAAAAAATTATTTTACTGATAATTTTTTTCTTTCATCCTTTTGCGCATAACGTTTTGGTGCGTGGATTTTCAAAACACCATGTTCCAACTTAGCTTCTGTTTTTTCAACATCAATTTCGTCTGGGAAATATACAGTTCTTGAAAATTCACCATATCTGAATTCGGATTTTTTATATGATTTTTCATCCTCATTCTTTTCTTCTTCTTTTTTAGCATTGATTACAATATAACTTTTATCAATGTCGATATCCAAATCTTCTTTCTTTACTCCAGGAAGTTCTGCTTTTACTTCATAATCTTTGCCTTTATCAGAAATTTCTACAGGCATTGAAAATTTGTCCATATCTTCCCAATAAGCTGCTTCTGGAAAGTAGCTGTCAAAATGACGATTTAACAAAGAACTAATCTCATCATTTACTGTTCTAATAAAGTTTTCTGGAGCTTTTCTAACTAAAAATTTCATATCTGACACTTCCTTTCAATTAACTTCTTATCAACAACACTTATATTATTATCCCGTTTTGATAAAAAGCTCGTTTTTTTAACCAAATATTAACAATCTTCAACTTTAGCCTCTATGCCAGACTTTAAAGCCGGCAATATCTGCTAAAAGCTTGTCATAACAACCATTAAAACAAATACATCTGTCATCTACAATTAGCCATGCCGCCTCTTTGGTATTAGTAATCCCACTTATATAATTTTGAATATTATTTTCAATAACCCATTTTTCCACTAAATTAATATTTCTTACAGTAAAAATTTTTACTTCATAATCTTTTGACAAGTTTTGCAAAAGTTCAATTGCACCGTCTTTTATCGGCGGAATACTTGCAACATCAAAGTTTCCAGTATACGTATTCAATACACCATCCAAATCCAAAAGAATTTTCTTTTTTTTATGCTGCATATATTCTCCATACTGTTTTCTCGTTCGCGAAAGCGATTATATCAATATACATTTAAAATTAAAAAATGCAACTAGACAAAAATAAAAAATTAATTCTTAAACTCTTAGGCAAACATGCCAGACAACTTCGCGGTGAACGAAGCCAGTTTATTTTGGCAAGTGAAAACGATATTTCTGTATCTATTATAAGTACAATTGAACGAGCTTTAAAAGACCCACAATTAACAACTGTTTTCAAGCTCGCAGAAGCTCTTAATATAAAACCCTCCGAATTTATAAAACTAATTGAAAATGATTTGCCTAAAGATTTTTCTATGATTGATAAATAAAAAGTTTTCCGCAAAAAAATTTTTGTGCATGTTTTGGTAATATTACTTAAAAAATTGTTGAGGTTAGAACTCAATAAGAATATAATGTTTATGCATTGAAAATTTGAAAGGAATAAATAATGGTTGCAGAAATGACTTTCCAGCAGTTAGAACGAACAATTAATCCTACACATGATATTAAACTTTTTGCAGGGCGTTCTAATACAAAACTTGCGCAGGAAATTGCTGATTACCTTGGAACATCTATTGGACCAATGGTTGTAAAAAACTTTGCCGATGGCGAAATTTACGTACAAGTAAAAGAAAGCGTAAGAGGGGATGACGTTTTTATTATCCAACCGTTATGCAACCCTGTTAACGAAAACTTAATGGAATTGTTGATTATTATAGATGCGTTCAAACGTGCAAGCGCTAAAACAATTACAGCAGTTATTCCTTATTATGGTTATGCAAGACAAGATAGAAAGACTTCCGGCAGAGAAGCAATCACTGCAAAACTTGTTGCTGATTTATTAACAACAGCAGGTGCAAACAGAATTCTCGCTATGGATTTGCATACAGGTCAAATCCAAGGTTTCTTTAATATTCTTGTTGATCACGTTTTTGCAACATCTATTCTTACAAATTATATAAAAAGTTTAAACATAAATCCTGACGATATGGTTGCAGTAAGCCCTGATACAGGTGGAGTTCAAAGAACAAGACATTTTGCAAAATCAATTGGTTGCCCACTTGCAATTATTGATAAACGTCGTGACAAACACAATGAAGCAATTGCATCTCATGTAATTGGAGATGTTAAAGATAAAATTTGTGTAATGTTTGACGATATTATTGACACTGCAGGTACTATTTGTGAAGCATCAAAACTTTTGAAACGCGAAGGAGCAAAAGAAGTTTATGTATGCGCGGTTCATCCTGTATTCTCAGGTCCGGCAATTGAAAGATTAACAAATGCTCCTATCAAAGAATGTATAGTAACAAATACAATTCCATTAGATATGGACAAAATGCCTGATAAAATTAAACAATTATCTGTAGCACCTTTATTGGGAACAGCAATTGCAAGAATTCATGATGATGAATCAGTAAGTTCATTATTCGGATTTGAAAAAGAAATGCAAGTACAATAGTTGAAGGCACTAAGGCAATAGGGCATTAAGGCAATAAGAGATTACAGAAACAATCCAGCTTATTAATTGTTTAAGATTGGTGGGTAGGTGTACCACCGCCCTACAAGACTTTAGTGAGAAGTGAAACGTGAAAAGACCTTATCAGATAAGTTTCTTTCTTTCATATTTCTAACACTTCTAATCTTCACCTCGACTAGCCCTCTCCTACAAAGGATGAGAGTAGATTTTTATCGTCATTCTGAGGGCTTTGCCCGAAAGAATCCAGCTAATTAATTGTTTAAGATTGGTGGGTAGGTACCACCACTATACAAGACTAGATTGTTTACCCACTCTAACTCTCCCTAATTAAGGGAGAGAACTAGTTTATAGACTCTTAATCAAGTTCTACCCCTCTCTCGTATGCGTAATTCGCGTTGCTCAAACGCCTACTCTCTCTCCCTCAAGGGGCGAGAATTTAAAAACATAACTATTGTAATTGTTGTCAAGATTTGTAAGGCTCTAAATATTGAGCTTTCTGCTATTTGGTCTGAATAAATTTTTGATTGTGAATTAATTCTTCTATTGTAAGAGGTTTTCTTTTTATTTAGTGATTTTTTATGTCATTACGAGGAGTGAAGCGACGTATTAATCCCATTCATATTGAAAATAATGAGATTACTACGCAAACTAAAGTTTGCTCGTAATGACAATTTAAGGCTACGTGCGCAAGACTTTTTACCAATATATGATGTAGGGATGAATATTGTTGCGGGGGGCTACGTGCGTAGCACAAAAAAAAGCCATTCTTTAGTAAGAACGGCTACCAGACTTGGGGAGGAGGTATGAAAAACATTAAGTTTTTCATATCTAATAATTTTATATACGGCTAACGCAAATTAAAACTTTTATTTTTTATGCAAATCTCATACATTTGATGTAGAAAGAGCTGCAATAATAAATTCATTATTAATTTTCTGTCAAATTTGAAAAAATTTGATATAATATGTTTATGAATGAATATGAAGATTTTATTTCAACAGTGAGTCATGAACTAAGAACTCCTTTAACATCTATAAGAGGGTTTTCTCAGACTATGTTAGCATCATGGGATAAATTAGACGATGCAAGTAAAAAGAAATTTTTACAAATAATCGTTGAACAATCTAACAGACTTATTAATCTTGTAGAAAACATGCTTTCGGTAACAAAATTACATAACGCCAAAGACAGTTTAATTTTCAAAGAAATCCAAATCAAACCTGTTATTGAAATGATAACTTCAATAGTTAAAAGTCAATATAAAGATAAATCTTTCAAAATTAATATAACATCCGGTACTCCGGCAATTTTAGCTGATAAAGACAAATTTCAGCAAATTATGACAAATCTTATAGAAAACGCTGCCAAATATGGTGATGAAAATTCCACAATTGAAATTAAGGCAAACTATGTACCCGATAGTGTTTCTATTGATGTTATAAACAGTGGAATTGAGATTAAAAAAGAAGATTACGAAAAGATTTTTACAAAATTTTCAAGAATTGATAACCCATTAACAAGAAAAGTTCAAGGTAGTGGGCTTGGACTTTATATAACCAAAAATCTTGTTGAAAAAATGGGCGGAAACATTTTTGTTAAATAAGAAAACGGATTGACAACTTTTACTGTAAAACTTCCTGCTGCAAATATTTAACGTCAAGCGAGGGAAAAATGCAAACAGTAACATTAATAATAGATAAAAGGCGCGAACTTTCCACAAAATATAAAAAAATTCTCAATAGCAAAAGCAATAAAGTCATGGTATCTAAAAATTTAATTTCTGCCATGAAAATTATACAAGATAAAGAACCTGATTTAATAATTATTTCTGATAGCATTGACGGAGATTTATCGGATTATTGTAAAAAAATTAGGGCATTAACATACAATATGCGACCTGTGATAATTGCAACATCAAAATCTGCAGATTTGCAGGACAAGTTGAATGTATTAGAAAACGGAGCAGACGATTTTATTTCTGAACCTGTAAATTCAGAAGAATTTTTAATGCGTGTCAAAGCTCATTTGCGGAGAGAACTTGAATCTAATATGGATTCAAAGCATATCCTTGCAGGTAAAAATTATTCATTAAGAGCATTAAAACGAACTATTAGCGATGATAAACCTTGGGCTACAATGCTTATAAGTATTGAAAACTTTGAAAACTACAAAGAAACTTATACAGAATTGGCTTCTGACAAACTTATACAGACATATTGTGCCATAATAAATTCAGCATTAAATGAGGACGATTATTTCGGTACTCTTTCAGAAAATATGTTTTTAGTAATTACAGACAGCCTTAAGGTTGAAAAAATTGCAAATTATTTAACATTTGCATTTGACTCTGTCGCTTCCAAATTCTATTCTCCACAAGATAACAGACGTGGTTTTATGTTAATGAGAGGGGATGAATTTGCCGGACGACGTTCAAATTTCGTACACACAACAATTGGAATTGTGACAAACGAATTTATAAAATACAAAGATTCTACTCAATTGTTAAATGCATTATTACAGATACACAAACTTGCAGATATGCCGACAAAATCAAACTATCTTGCAGAACGTCCTCAAATAACCGGAAAAGACTTTGATAACGGAATAAACAAAAAAGTTTGTATAATTGAGGATGACGAGGCTATGACTGTACTCCTCACAACAATTCTTGATTTGCAGGGTTATGAAGTTTGTGTAGTGAAAGATTATTCAGAAATCGAAAATTTGTATCCTGCATTGATTATTCTGGATGCCGGTAATATTGAGGAATTAAAAGGTTTGAAACTTTGTCAAAAAATCAGACAAAACACAAATTTTGATAGGACAAAACTTATTGTAACATCTGTTCTGCATGACAAAGAATTAATTTTGACAGCAGGAGCAGATCTTTACATTCCAAAAC
>CAKUQA010000110.1 GCA_934675225.1 uncultured Candidatus Melainabacteria bacterium
ATTGTTTTCAACATAGCTATTACATTCAAAATATTAAGCTTACGATTTGTTAAAATTCTTTTGAACGCTGTTTTGAAATCAAATTTTTGGGCAACTTGTTCAACATCTGATAATTTTGGAACAAACTTAAACATTAACAATGCCCAAATACAACCAATAACAGTCATTATAGGCATTTTAGGCATTCCGAAAAACTGAGTAATAGCAGAAGAAACTATAGGTCCGCATGAATAACCTAATGTTCCCATCGCTACAAAAATTGCCATTGATTTGCAAACATCAGAATATTTTGCAAATCTGGAAGCAAATCCTAATGCTTGCGGATGAAACAAGCTTGAACCAATACTACCAACTATTATAAACAAAACAAGTATAATCGGATTATGCGCTAACGCTGACATTGGAATAAAAATTGAAGATAGAATTAATCCCCAAAATATAAAAGAACGCTTTACATTATTATCGGCAAAAAAGCCAAAAAACGGCTGCAAAAGTGATGAAAATATATGTGATATTGTCAAAATTATTGTCGCAATAGCCATTGAAATTCCGATTTTTGCAGCAATAAAAGGCATTATAGGGTTTAAAACACCGGTATAAATATCATTTATAAAATGTCCGCCACTAAGCCATATTAAAGCTCTTTTATAAGAGTTTTGAGGTAAATTTTTATTCATATCCATAACAATTAGATTTAAACCTAAATATAAGAAAAAATCAATCACACGTAAATAAGATTTATTTTTTTAACAAAATAATCATGCCAACAGAAGCAATAAATATTAATAAAAGTGATACCAATTGAGCAACAGGAATTCCATATATATTCAATACGCTGTCAACTCTAAAATGCTCTACAAAAATTCTAGCTAACGAATACAAAATCAAATATAAACAAGCAATTGTTCCCGGATGATTAGAAAACCTTTTAAAAAGAGCTAATAATAGCAAAAATATAACAATATCTAATATACTTTCATACAAAAAAGTCGGATGAAAATATTCAAAGTTTAAGTATTGAGGAGGCCTGTGAGTAATTGGAATAAAAAGCTTCCAAGGCAAATTTGTTGGAGTTCCAAAAGCTTCTGAATTAAAGAAATTCCCCCATCTCCCGATGCTCTGCCCTAACGCAGTTCCACACAAAAATACATCTGTTAATTTAAGGAATGACATTTTGTATATCTTTGAAAACAACCATAGCGTAAATATCCCAACAATTATAACACCATGAATAGACAGACCGCCCTGACGAATATAAAAAACTTCCCAAGGGTGCCCAAAGTAATATGAATAATTAACCAAACAATAGTAAAGCCTTGCCCCCAAAATACCTATAATTATAATATATGGAGAAAAATCAATTATTGATTGAGCTTTTACTTTATCATAAAACTTCTTATACAACCAATATGCCGTATAAACACCGACAAGTATAGCAAATGCCAATATTATCCCATAATAATAGACAGAAAAACCAAATATATTAAAAGCAACATCTGTCGGAGATTCAAACATACTACTTCACGGCATTTTTAGCTAAAAGTGCCTGCAACTCCTTAACTTTTTCTTCAATATAAGCCTTATCATCTGTTTCGTTTCCACCCTTATCTTGATACAAACCATAATCCGAAATAGAATCATTTAATAAGCTTGTAACCATCTTTTTAGCATTATCAGATAATACAACTTTATTTTCCGAAGAATCACTCTCAACAGCTTGAACTTTTTCTATTGAATTATTATCATTAACTTTTACCGCACCTGAAATAATATCCTTGGCAAGATTTTCTTCACACACAGCCAAAGAATAATAAGCATCAGCAAAATTTGGATTTAATTTTATTGCTTCACCATAAGTTTTAATTGCGTTTGTATAATCTTCAGCTTTTGTATAAGCAACCGCTAAATTATACTGAGTTTCAAAAACACTACCATCTAAATCAACACTCGACTTCAAACGTTCAATTGCCGCAGTATAATCTCCTTTATCCATAAAATCTTTTGCCTTATTGTTTAGCTCTTGTACGGCAAAATTATTTATACATGCCGTAGATATTACAGAAATAAACAATATACTAGCTAGTAAAAAAGCTTTTTTCATGCTATAATCAACCTCATAAAATTATTTATTATTTTTATTATAAAATAAGGTTATTAATTTGGCAAATTTTGTTCATAAAAGTTACAAATATGAATTTGTGAGGTAAAAATGTCGGAAGATAAAGTTATTAAATTAGGAGAAAAAAGAGAAAAGGCAGCAACTCATCACCATGAAGCTCAAGATAAGCATGAAAACCGTGATGAGCTTGTATATTGCAGTTTTTGCGGTCGCCCTAATACTCAAGTTTTAAAAATGGTACAAGGACCTGGCGTTAATATTTGTTCAGAATGTGCCATGATTGCGGTTCAATATTTAATCCTTAACGATAGAATGCCGTCTGCTGAAGCTCAGGCTATTCTTGATGCCTTTTGGGGGAAAGCCCGTTAATTATGAATGAATATGAGTTAAACCCTTTTGAAATAAAAGCTGAAATAGCAAGAATTTTTGAAGAATTAAATGGTGTTAAAGATTTTGAAAATTATCAAGTTCATTATAGATTACTTGATTTACAAGAAGATAAATCTATTATCATAAAACTATTATTAAAAGAAATTAACAATCCAAATCAAAATTCAGCTCTTTTAAAATTTTTGTTGCTTAGGTATTGTCCTGCAAAGGATTTAACTGAAAAATTATGGAATATCATAAAAAATTCAATGGCTTCAAACCAAGCTAAAATTTTCGCATTAGATTTATTAAGAGACATTGACTCCAATTGGACTTATGAAGAATGCGAACAATATCTTGACAACCCTGACGAACTTATTGAAGCAGATACAAAACAAATACTCAATAATGCACTTGTTGATCCGGAAGTTCAAATTGATTTTTTAGATTTTTTAAATTCTCTGTCGGATGATGACAAGGTTACACTTTTGCAATCATTAGGAAATGACTATTCTAAAGACGAACTTGCAAATATGTTAATTCCGGTATTTTTGTCAACTCCAAACTCTCCGGCTGGCAGAACCGCATTAGAAATTCTTGGGAATTCTCGTTCTCAATTAGCTTATCATGCATTAAAATCTTCTTTAGATTACGTAGATAGCAGTCTTATTTCAGCCATAAAAAAGAATTTATCAATTCTTAAATTAGCAGGGATACGAGAAGATAATACACTTGAATATTACAAAAACTTACTAAAAAGTTCAAAACCATACAAATTTTGTATAACATACCCTGACGGACATGGAAATCAAGCAGTAATAGTATCAAGAATTAATAAAGAAGGTAAAGTTCAGTTTGTTGCAATAGTAATTGATGATTATAATGGGATAAAAGATTGTTTTGGGTTTAATAACATAAGTAAATTTGAATGTAACACGATTATAGAAAGATTTTATAAAGGACAAAGAGCTCTTGATTTAGAACCTTCTATCTTAAAAACAATGTTAATTAATTCGGAAAAACTCTCCAAGCACCACATTCCTTATGAATATGTTTGTTGGAGAAACTTGCTCGCAGATATCGCCCCGCAAGAAATTAAATTAAACTATCAAATAAAACAACTTTCTGATAACGATTTTTATAACATTTTAACTTATGATTTTACAGATTATTGGTTCTTAAATGCAACTTATAGTGACGAATTTGAAAAATTTCTGCAAAATATCGAAAAAGTAGAATGTAATGATTTTGAAAAATATATAGAAGAAAATCTTGAAAAAGTTTTTTATCCTGAAGAATACAATATTTGGAAAAACAGAGTTTTGAATTGTGCAATTTTAAAACATTTTGCAGGCTCAGAAAAAGCTGCACAAAATTTATATTCTTTGTATAATGATAAAAAATTAATTCGTGAACTTTTAAAAAATATTCTAAGAAAAAGTATATATGAATATTTTTATGCAAAAGAAGATAACCAACGAGTTAAACAAATTGAAGATATGTGGGTAAATAACAATGTATAAGGTAATGGCACTTGATGTTGGTACAAAACGAATTGGAATTGCACTAAGCGACTACTTGCTAATGCTGTCAAACGGGCATTCTTGGATTTCAAGAGAACCGGAAAGCGAGGCTATTAAAGAAATTACACGTATAGCCAAAGAAAACAATGTGCAAGAAATAGTTGTCGGAATTCCTTTCAATATGGATGGAACCCAAGGTGCTCAAGCTAAAGATTGCAAAGACTTTGCCGCAAAAATCCACGATTTCAAAATCTTTTTTGAAGATGAACGTTTGACATCTGATACCGCAGAAGAAAATTTGCGAGCTAAAAAAATAGATTTTAGAAAAAACAAAGGACTTGTTGATATTGAAAGTGCTTGTATTATACTGGAACAATATCTATCAAGATGTAAGAAATAATAAAGAAAGGAAATTATAATTATGGCAGACGAAGATCAAATCATTAAAACAGTTGACGAAAACGGAAACGAAGTTGAGTTTGAATTATTCGACATCGTAGAAGTTGACGAACAGGAATATGCACTTCTTTTACCTGTAGAGGAAGAAGAAGGAGATGAAGTCGTTCTTATGCGATTAACCAAAGAAGGCGATGAATATTTATTTGAAACAATTGATGATGATGAAGAATTCGACAAAGTAGCTACTTATGTAGAAAACATGGAAGACGAAGACGAGGAATAGATTTTGTTTGAAAAATTTACAGAAAAAGCAATTAATGTCGTAAGCACTTCTCAAGAAAATGCAAAAAAAGAAGGTTCTTCTAAAGTAACACCGGAGGACTTATTACTTGCATTATTTGACGAAGCTAAGGGAATTTCTTTAAAAATATTTAAAACTTATGATATTACTCATGAAAAATTAGTAGAAGAAATCCAAAAATATAAACATTCAAATTTCCATCAAATTATACAAACACAACCTTTGCCGTTTGATGATGATTACAAGGAAATATTGAAAAAAGCTCTTGATTTGGCAAACAAGTCAGGTAATTCTACAATTTTATATGAACATTTGTTTTTATCTGTAATTACTGATAAAAAGTCTAACAACGTAAAAATATTAGAGGATTTAGGCTTTGATATATACAAGTCTAAATCCCTTTTAGAAAAGCTTGTACAAAAGAAAACTAAACGTCGCTATCATCCGGAAATTGATGAGCATAACATACCGGAAAAAGAAAATAAGTCTAAAGAAACTGATGATATTTTCAAAAATGCAGCATCTATGAAAGTTTTTGAACGAGCAGCTGCCAAGCTTTCAACTTCCAATTATGAAATTATGGGTACAGAGCAAATTTTATCTTCTATTCTTGAAGATAAAGAGTCTGATTTAGCTAAAATCTTTGCACAATACGGCGTTACAAGTAAAAATTTTGATGAAAAATTAGCTAATATTCAATCCAGACAAGCAGAATACGAAGGCAGACAAATAATTTTTACACCCAATGCTTTTAAAACAATGAATATGGCATTAGAAACAGCAAAAGAA
>CAKUQA010000111.1 GCA_934675225.1 uncultured Candidatus Melainabacteria bacterium
AATTTAGCCCATTTAGTTAACGTATCTTTTATAATCGGCCATAAAAATTTTTCTTCTTTTACTGACATTTTGAAAGCTGGTGATGGTTTTATTCCAGCGGCAACAGCCTTTCTTTCTTCCATTGCTTTATTCATTAATGAAATGTAATCTTCACTCAAATCTAAACCATATTGACGCTTGTAACTGGTTCCGTGTCCCGAAAAATAGCCAAACATTGTTTTACTCTTACCTTTTCGGGTCAAACGAAGTTCGTGGTCTGCACGATTAGGACCTTCATATTTGTAAGTATATCTTGTTTCAACTCCATCAGGAGTGTGCTTGTAATAAATTTCTTTATAATCACCTGTTTTGTTGTTTTCAATTCTAGTGCTTATTCTTTTCCCATCTTGTTCTCTTACTTTGTATGTATAATTGCCTCTGTTGGCGGTGTATGTTTGTGGTAAATTTTGTCTTATCTTATCAAAATCTAGTTTAAACATATTTATTTTCTCCTTTATATTTCCCCTTTAGTAATAATAAAAATTTATTAGGATGGGAATTGCGTAATTTTTTTTTATTTATTAAGATTTATGACTGGAATTTGCTATTGTATTTGATAATCTATTCCATATTTTTGAAAAAGAGAATTATAAAAATCTTTGTTTTCTAAAATATCTTTTTTAGATAATTCCATATCAAAACCTGAGTAAATCTTAAATTTTGGGTCATTTTGTAAATTGTTTTTTAGTATATTTTGAAGATAGGAGTTTAAAATATTATTACCCTCTTTTATATGTAATTTTTTTTCAAACTTGTTATATTCTAAAAATTGTTTAGCTTCTTTTACATTTGCTTCAAATCTTTTGTCATTAGTGTGTGCGGCAATATCTTCAAGTTTATTGCTTAATTCTCCTATTTTTGTAATTGCAGGTCTAAAATTAAATTTTGCATGAAAGAATACAGCATTCCCCATAGAGAAAAATTTTATTTTATTAAGGTTTGGATTTTCCAATAAAACAATAATCTGACCTAAGCGCATAGCAGAACCTATTCCATGTATAGGTAATTCTCTATGTAAGTTTTCAATAGTATTATTGTACAGTGTACCTTTTTCATTTAAAGTATTGCTTGTGCTCATTCCAAGGCGTCTGCCGGCTTGGTTTTCTATGTCAATATAAAATCTGTCTTCGTCAGAATTAGCTCTAACAAAGCAATCAGTTTTAGTTTCTCCGGATTTCAACTTGATAGGGAAATCTTCAAAAACTTTCATTTTTCCAATATTTTTGAATTTCAGTGCTTCAAAAGATGGATTTTGTATAGGTTTAAAGGTATGTATATTATTATTTTCGAGTCTCATTGTGCTGTTTTGTAAACCGTGTAAATGTAAAAATTTGCTATTATATTTTTTAGGTGTATAATGGTCTTGTATTGAAAGTTGATGATTAAGGGATATACAATATGACAGTTCAAGATTGGTTTGAAAAACGTAAACAAGCTCAAATTCAAAGACGTGAGCTTGAAGGCAGAGTTGAATTGGACATGGATCCGAATTTATGGGTTAAATGTGTTCATTGTGATGCTCAGCTTTTAAAAGAAGATTTAGAAAAGAATGATATGGTTTGTCCTGTTTGTGACTACCATTTCAGAATAAATGCAAAAAAACGTATTAAACAACTTTTTGATGAAAATTCTTTTGAAGAATTGTTTACGGAAGTAAAACCAACTGATCCGCTAGATTTTGTGGATACTGAAACATATAAGAGCAGATTGGAAAAGGCACATAAAAAAACAGGTTTGGATGATGCCGTAATTACCGGGATTGCAACTATTGAAGGAAATAAAGTCGCAACTGCTGTAATGGATTTTGATTTCATGGGCGGGTCAATGGGAAGTGTTGTTGGCGAAAAAGTAACAAGGATTATTGAAAAAGCGATTGAATTGAGACTTCCTGTTTTAGCAATTACATCTTCAGGTGGGGCAAGAATGCAAGAAAGTGCTTTAAGTTTAATGCAAATGGCAAAAACATCTTGCGCAGTATCAAAACTTGACGATGAAGGACTTTTGTATATTAACTTGTTAACAGAACCTACATTTGGTGGTGTTACTGCAAGTTTTGGTATGCTGGGTGATATCATTATTGCAGAACAAGGAGCAAGAATAGGTTTTGCGGGACGCCGTGTTATTGAACAAACAATTAGGCAAAAGTTGCCGTCAGACTTCCAAACTGCAGAATACTTATTGAAATATGGTCAAGTTGATGTTGTTTCTGCTCGTAAAGATTTACGTCATACCTTGGCTAAAATTTTAGAAATGCACAAGGGGGGAAACTAATGACTGCAAGTTTAGATTTTGAAAAACCTATTATGGAAATTCAAGAAAAAATAGAAGAATTAAAAAAAGCAAGTATGGAGTCAGGCATGGATTTTAACAAAGAAATTGAAACATTTGAGCAACTGGCAGAGGATTATAAAAAGGAATTATATTCAAAATTGGTACCTTCTCAAAAGCTTCAAATCGCGAGACATCCGGAGCGCCCAAATTTCTTAGATTATGTTAGCCATATTTGTGAGGATTTTGTAGAACTTCATGGTGACAGAGAGGGAATGGATGACAGAGCGATTATTGGCGGTTTAGCTAAGATTGATGGTCGCCCGATTATGATTATCGGGACTATGAAGGGGAAATCTACTAAAGAAAATTTGGAATATAATTTTGGTATGCCACAACCGCAAGGTTATAGAAAAGCATTGAGATTGTTTAAGCATGCAAGTAAATTTAACATTCCTATTGTAACATTAATTGATACTCCGGGGGCTTATCCGGGAATTAGTGCAGAAGAAACTAACCAAGGTGGAGCAATTGCTGTTAATCTGAGAGAAATGGCAAAATTGAATGTTCCGGTAATTGCGATAATTACAGGTGAAGGTTGTTCCGGTGGTGCTTTAGGGTTGGCTGTTGCTGATAAGGTTTTCCTATTGGAACATGCTTATTATACAGTTATTTCGCCTGAAGGTTGCGCGTCTATTTTGTGGAGAGATGCAACAAAAGCTGCTGATGCTGCAGATGCTTTGAAAATCACTGCAAAAGATTTGATGAAGTTTGATATTATTGATGGCGCAATTGAAGAACCTGTCGGTGGAGCTCATACAAATTATGATGAAGTTTCTGCAAACATGAAGAAAACAATTATTGATAGTATTGAAGAATTGGAAAAACTTTCAGTTAAGGATTTAAAAGAAAATCGCTACCAAAAATTTAGAAAAATGGGCGCTTTTATAGAAGCTTAGTGGAGAATTCAATATGATACAGACTGATTATTGGGAACTTCAAATCAAGATTAATCCGGCTCTTGAGGATATTGTTGCAGAATTTTGTTTTGAAAACTTGCCTTGTGAAGGTGTAGTGTTGGCGGAAGAAACTTATAAAGATTTGGAAATGGTTTCTACAACAGAAGGAACGTTGAAAGTTTTTTTAACAGAAATGCCGCAAAATTTGTCTGAAATGCTTGAAGATGAACGGAATTTGTTAAAGGCAAGGGGCTTGTCTGATGAAGAACTTGGAAGTTGGAGTTTTGTTATTTTTGATAAACCCAATGAAGATTGGTCAAAAAAATGGAAAGAAAAATGGGATATTACCCGAGTTACAGATAAAATAGTTATAGTACCTGATTGGTTGAGCTATGATGATAAAGAAGGTGAAGTCGTTATAAGATTGGAACCCGGGTGCGCTTTTGGTACAGGAACTCATCAAACGACTCAATTATGTATGAAAGCTCTTGAAAAATATATGAAAAAGGGGGATAGAGTCGCTGATATCGGTATGGGATCAGGGATTTTATCAATCTGTGCCAAAAAATTTGGTGCATCTTATGTTTATGGATGTGATATTGATGAAGATGTAATTGATGTTGCTAAAGAAAATGCTAAAAAGAATTTGCCTAACAATGGTGAGGATGTGCATTTTGAACTTAATACAGCTGATAAAATTCAAGATAAATTTGATTTTGTTTGTGCAAATATTTTGCACAATGTGCTCGCTGAAATTATGGGAGATTTTAAAAATATTATGAAAAGTGGCGCATTAATGTCTCTTTCTGGTATTTTGGATGAAAAGAAACCTGTAGTTTTAGATGCAATAAAAAGAGAGAATTTAGAAATTATAGAAGAAATCCATCAAGAGCAATGGACTTCTTTTGTGGTAAGAAAGAGAGTATGAGTATTCTTTTAGAGTTTCTATATCTATTACTTAGTATTGGTTTTGTTTTTATTGTGATTTTGGGTTTTAATCTTGTATTTTATATTATTACTCGAATTGTTATAAGCAAACATTTTCCGGATAGTTATTCAAAGTTGTCAAAAGAGTTTGGAAAACCTGTCAAATCAATTGGATTAACTTTAATTCGATTTGGAAATGAAACCAAATGTTATGGGACTGATTATCAACAAAGTATTCCTGTAAAACTGTTAGTTTTTCAAAAATTTTTTGTTTTAAAATCTTGTGGTAAAGCGTTGGTGATAAATGATTTTAATACAAAATATATTACTTTTCTGAATACTAAAAGTTATAGTGAGTTTTTGTGGAAAAAATTTGAAGTTCCAAGAATAGATTTAGTTGTTTTTTCTAAAATTTGTTCTTTGCAATTTCTAATAAATAAAAAAGATTGTGAATATTTAAAGAATTATATAAAGGAGTGTGAAAATGTCTAAAACAGCAATTATAATTCCGGCACGTTACGGTTCAAGCAGATTAGAGGGGAAACCGTTAATAGAAGTTGAAGGTAAACCTATTATTCAGTGGGTTTATGAAAAGGCTCAGCAAGCAAAATTGGCTGATATGATTATTGTTGCAACTGATGATGAAAGAATATTTGAAGCAGTAAAAGTTTTTGGGGGTAACGTTGAAATGACTTCAACTGAACACAAATGCGGTTCTGATAGAATTAAAGAAGTTGCTATGCGTCATCCGGAAATTTCTTATATTGTAAATCTTCAAGGTGATGAACCGTTGATAAAGCCTGAAAGTATTGATGAAGTTGCTAAGAATGTAAAATTTGATGAGACTGCTGATATTTCTACATTAATTCGAAAAATTACACCTGAAGAAGCCGAAAATCCAAACCTTGTTAAATGTGTGGTTGATAAGTTTGGTTTTGCTCTATATTTTTCTCGAGCTAAAATTCCTTTTGAAAGAAATACAGGAAAAACTGTATTTTATGGTCATTTGGGGATATATGGGTATAAAAGAGAAGCTCTTATAAAAATGACAGAACTTCCTCAAACATCTTATGAGCAAGCGGAAAGCTTAGAGCAGTTACGTGCTTTGCAGAATGGGATGAAAATTAAAACATCTGTTGTGAATTTTGTCCCTGTTGGAATTGATACTGCTGCTGATTTAGAAGAATTTAGAAAAATAATTGCTACGGCTGTTTAAATAAAGTGCTTGGACTAACTTTAAACGTTTCAGCTATTTGCAATAG
>CAKUQA010000112.1 GCA_934675225.1 uncultured Candidatus Melainabacteria bacterium
AGTGCAGAGAGAATGTGTATATTGTTGTTGACTATTGCATTTGTGATAGTAGCTGAAATGTTTAATTCCGCGATTGAGTATTCCTTAGATGCGGTTTTCCATAATAGATATTCGCGTTTGGTCGGAATGGCAAAAGATATTTCGGCAGGAGCAGTTATGTTTGCTTCTGTTGTTGCAATAGTTGTTGGGGTAATTTTATTTGGCTCTGCTTTGTTAAAGTTGTTTATTGCTTAATGTATATATTTATTTTTAACATAATAAAAAAAGTTCCATTTGGTATTTAGGGTGGCGGAACTTTTTTGTTTTTTATAATTTTATTATTGTTTATAGGCAATACTAGTTATTGCTTAATACAAGTCTAAGTGTTGCAAGATTTTTGATGGACAACATTGTGTGTTTATTATGTTGATTTTCAGAAATGTTGAAAATACGAATAATTCTTTGAATTTCTTCTAAATCTTTTCTTGAATTAATCTTATAAACATTTTTGATTGGGTCTGAAACTACAGACATCAATGTATTTAATTCCTGTTCTTTCATAAAATCTTATCCTCTTTCCTGTATATTTATATAAAGGATTTTTGGTTTTAAGAATTGCTTTTTGGAAGTAAATTTACTTTACATTTGTTAACAATTGGGGGTGAGGTGCATATTACTGCTCAAACAGTTCAATTGTTTGAGTAGTGAGTAGAAATATATTTTGGATTAAAACAAGTTGTAAAGCTATATCCCTAATTAAGAATGTTTTTTTTTGTGTGTGGGGGGCTTGTTTATTTTAATTGTTTTGCAATAGCTTCCTTAGCACGATTCCATAACATGTCATATTCCCTAAAAGAATATTCTTGTAACGGTTTTTCTGCTAATTCTTCCATTTTTCTAAATCGTGTTGCGAATTTTTTATTGGCTTTTAACAAAGCTTGTTCAGCATCTATTTTGTTCCAACGAGCTAAATTTACTATTGCAAACAGTATATCTCCCATTTCTTCTTCCATGTGGTCTTTATTTTGTTCGAGTTCCGCTTCTTTAAACTCTTTTATTTCAGATTGAATGCATTCATATAATGAGTTTTCATCCGGCCATTCAAAACCTTGTTTTACTGCTCGTTTGCTGATTTTTTGAGCGCTCATAAGCGCAGCTTGTGATTTTGAAATACCATCCATCGCAGATTTTCTATCTTTTTTTTCTTCCTTTTTTAATTTATCCCAATTATCAATGATATCTTGAGTTGACGAAACTTTAATGTTGCCAAAAACATGCGGATGGCGATGGATAAGTTTTTCATTGAGTTCTTTCGCAACGTCATCAAGGGTGAATTCTCCTTCATCATCTGCGATTTGTGAATGTAATAAAACCTGAAGCAAAACATCTCCCAATTCTTCTTGTAAATTTGCGGTATCTCCGGAGTCGATAGCATCTACAGCTTCATAAGCTTCTTCCAACATGTTTGGTTTAAGGGTTTTATGAGTTTGAGCTCTATCCCACTCGCAACCATTTGGAGAACGTAATATTCTAACAGTTTCTATTAATTTTTCTAAGTTTTCGTACATATTCCACCTATCCCTTTGGTTTAATTTTACAACTAAAGTATAAGAATTTCAAACAATAATCCTCCAAAAGGTTGAGCCAATTATTTTTACCTGATGATATCCTTATAATGTCGAGAGATTATACGAAAGGATATTAAACATGGCAAATTTATCGATACCATCTATTCGTGAAAGATTATTTAACACTAGTAAACACGAAACAGTAACACAAAGAAATTCTTCAAATCCATTTGCAGCATCTTCTTTTAAAGGAAATGTTTTGACTGCAGATGTATTTGAATCTTCTTCAAAAAAATCAAACAACAATGTTAATTTTACAGGAAAACTTAAGGCAAGTGCTTTAGTCGGATCTATTTCAGGAATTGGAGAAAAATTCCAACGCATGATTAATTCTGTTGTTGAATTTGGAAATAGAATTAAAGAAAATGTTGTTAATGGTTGGAGTAAATTGAATAGTGTAGAAGTATCTTTTGCTCCTGCTAAAGAAAAAGCTATTTCAATGTATAATTCAGCAAAAGATGCTTTGTTTGAAACTCATCACATAAGTGATTATATGGGGTCAAAAACATCTGCAAGATATATTGCAAAAACAGAAGATATGACAATGGCTAGAAACTTGTTGTCAGAACGTTGTGCAGCATGGGAAGCAGCAGCGTAGAAGGAGGAGACATAAATGGTAGATAAGAAAATTGTAAGAGATGTAACAAATATAATTGAAGGATTAGGAAGAAACGAAAATCCTGAATCAATTTCAATTTTGGAAGATGTTGGAACAAATTCTAAAATTGATGCAATTAGAGAAATGACTTCTAGAGCATTAGTTAAGAAAAATATGCACGACTCATTAAATGTTGTAATTTCTAATAAAGGAAAAGGGATTAACGATATGTCAACAGTAGTTGCTATGAGCACTATTAATGAGTTGTTATCATTGAATGATAAAACTGAAGCTATTAGAATTTTAGAAGATACAGTTGAAAATCATTCTGATGAAGAAGTCAGAGATAATGCTCGTTCAGTTAAAGCTTTGATGGCTCTTTCATAAAAGAGCACAACGCAAATATATTAAATTTGCCAGATTTTATATATTAAAAATCGCCTGAAGAAGGCGATTTTTTTATTTATTATATTTTGAAAACTTTCTAAAACTCCCCAAATAGCCCAAAGTTTTAATCCATTTGAGTGTATACTCGTTTAATTTCTTGAATATCTTGCCACATAAGCCATTTGGGACTTCCTTTTTCTCTTGAATCATTTCTTAATAGATATGATGGATGAAATATTGGCATCATCTTAGACATGTTGGGACCTTCGTACCATTTTCCTCTGATTTTAGTTATTCCTTGAGTGGTTCCTAAAATTGACTGCACGGCAACTCGCCCGCAAAGTAAAATTATTCTTGGTTTTAATATGTTAATTTGAGCATCCAAATATTCTCGGCAAGCTTCTTTTTCTTCCGGTAACGGGTCACGATTTTCGGGAGGTCTGCATTTTATTGTATTGCAAATATAAACATCATTTTGTCTGGATAAATCGACAGAAGCAAATATTTTATCTAACAATTGTCCGGCTTTCCCGACAAAAGGTTCTCCTTTTTGATCTTCATAGTATCCGGGAGCTTCTCCTATAAGCATAAGTTTATGGTTTGGTGCTCCTGCTGAGAATACTATGTTAGTTCTTGTTTTCCCAAGAGAACATTTTTGGCAAGTTAAACATTTTGCTTTTATTTTTTCTAATTCTTCTTTTTCTTGAGTTGTTGCTTCTCGCATGAGTCCTTCTTTAAGTTATTTTTCAGGTTCAAGAATAGATATAACTGCGTTATTTATGTTTAAGTATCTTTTTACTGTATTTTCAATATCAGTAATAGTTATTGCGTCTACGTCTTTTAGATAGTTCTCTATTAATTTTAAATCTTCGCAAACGGTCATGTAATAGCCGATTGTTTCTCCGATTTCAGAAACTGTTTCTGCTGCATAGGCAAAACGTGATTTAATTTTCTTTTTAGCTTTATTTAGTTCTTCTTCTGATATTTTGTTATCAATAAGGTTTGCAAGTTCTTTTTTTATAAGTTGAATTGCCAAATCTTTTTTCTCAGGTTTAAAGTTTGCTTGAACAAAGAAATTATTTCCATCTTTAAATTGGTAGTGTTCTGCATTTGCCATCATAAATATTTGTTCAGGCTGTTTTTCGATTAAGTTTTGGTACATTCTGGAACTTGTACTTTCCCCTAAAATAATGCTTATAATGTCAAGTTCAATGTTTTCTTTAAGTTGATTAGCTTTAGGTCCTAAAAATCCAATCATTAAATATGATGTATTTGTTTGTCCTTTATTTTCTACAACTATTGTTTTGTCTGTTGGAGTATCAATTTCATTAACCTTTTTAGGAGCATTTTTTCTTCCCTTGAAATCGAATTCTTCTTCAACTTTTGCAAGAATTTTTTCTTTGTCGAAATCCCCAACAATTATAGTAGTCATATTTTCCGGAGAATAGAATGTTTGGTAATAATCCATAATTTCGTCACGAGTTACTTGAGAAATAATTTCCGGTGTGCCGATTACGTCTCTTTTATATGGATGTTTTTTATACATATTAAAGTTGCAAGCATTATAAACTTTTGTCCAATTTTGATCCTTGCGCATTCTAATTTCTTCAATAACAACGTGACGTTCCCTTTTGTCGGTTACTTTTGGGTTGTTTAAATCAAAAGGAGCTCCTATTTCTTCTTCAGGTAAAACAGGATCTAGCATCATGTCAGCGTGTAATTCTATAGCTAAATCCAAATCCTTGCCCTCTGCGCCTTTTGGTAAGGTTACATAATAAAATGTGTAGTCTTTCCAAGTTGCGGCATTAACTATAGCGCCTTTAGCTTCCAAAGTTCTGTCAAAATATCCGGCTTTATGTTTATGTGTTCCTTTGAACATAAGGTGTTCCAAAAAATGAGAAATTCCGTTATTGTGGTCGTTTTCATTTATAGAACCTGTTTTTACCCAAGTGCTTACATTTACAAGATCACCTTCTTTATGAGCAAGAACAATTTTATGCCCGTTTTCTCTTTCATAAACTTCTACATCTTCTGTAAGAAACGGATATTTAATAGTACTTTTTTGCATATTGTAACCTTTCTATATATTATTTAAAGTTATAAAACCCTTGTTATTTATGACTTATTAACTTTTCGTCTTATTGTCCTATTGCCTTCAAAATTATTATAACTCAAATATAAATTTTTAATGTATAATGTTTCTATGAATATTATAAACAGATTAGAAGGAAAAGTTGTTGTTTCTGTTCAGGCTATGCCGGCAGAGCCATTGTATCAGGAAGATTGTATTAATGCTCTTATGAAATCGGTTGTAAAAGGCGGAGCCGGTGCTTTACGAGTTGCAGGAGCAAGAGATGTAAAAAATGCAAAACGTCTTTTTGATGTTCCGGTAATAGGACTTACAAAACCTGATGTTATTCCGCCAAATTGGCAGGAAATTGTTTATATAACTCCAACATTGAAAGAAGTTATTGAGTTGGTTGAAGCCGGCGCAGATATTATAGCTTTTGATGGTACTATGCGTAAGCGGCCAAATGGAGCAAAGCTTGAAGAACTTATAAAATACATAAAAATAAATAATAGGGCTTCAATGGCAGATATTTCAACCTTAGAAGAAGGGTTGAATGCGGAAAAACTTGGGGTAAATATCCTTTCTACAACTCTTTCAGGATATACACAGTTCTCCCAAAACAGAGGAGACGAACCGGATTTTGAATTGTTAGAACAGTTGGTTAAAAATACTAAGCTTCCGGTTGTTTTAGAGGGAAGAATTTGGGAACCTGAACAGGTTACAAGGGCATTTGAACTCGGAGCACACTGTGTTGTAAT
>CAKUQA010000113.1 GCA_934675225.1 uncultured Candidatus Melainabacteria bacterium
ATATACAATACCCGTTTGAAGCTGTCCATTATAATTAAAATAGTATTGACTATTTCCAATTGTATAAATTCCATTTTCAACATCTTTTACATTATAAAATTTTATTAAAAGCGGATTACTTTCAATAATTTCAAATGGTACACGTTTATCTAAATGAAAAACAAATGTAAAATATTCTTCACTGTCAATATAGTCATATCCATTCATGGTTGCAGGAGTTATGTCAAAATTTGTAAACTGTTTAACATTAGTTTTAGCAATCCAACCATATTGGTTTTCTCCGAGTATAACTCGATAAAATCCTCCCTTTTCACCATCTACCAAAAGATTAACATTTCTTTGAAGATGTGCCATTCTATTTATTCCAGCATCAATCGGAGTTGAACGCAAAGGAGCACCTTCTGTTGTCACATAAAATGATTTCTTTTTCGGATATTTAAAAAATTGTAGTGGAAGATTACACTCCGTTTTAATTATTGGTTTATTTATCACAAAAACTTGTTTTTCGTCATCGGTTTGTAATGTAAAAGTATTCGAGCCATTTTCAAGTTTTACAACATAAGCAAAAGCCCCTGTTTCATGCAGTGGAATATTTTGACCGTTAAGCTTTATCGGTTTGTCAGACGAGCCTATGAAAAATGTCGAATTTGAATTAATTGTTGTTTCATTTCTTTTCGGATAAACAACATCAAACGCCAAACAACTGTTTACAGATAAAATTAAACCCAATAATAAAACATATTTTTTCATAAAAGAATTATAGCATAAATAAGCTGATTGTTTAATCACTACTAAGCTCAACTAAAACGGATAAACTCGCTATATTCATTGTTTTCATGTCATTACGAGGAGCGAAAGCGACGTAGTAATCCCATTCATATTGATAATAATGAGATTGCGACGTTCCGTTCCTCTTCACTCGCAATGACATTCTCAATACTTTCCAGCTCAAACAATATCCGTTTTGTTATTGTTTCGCTAAGTAGTGATTATAATTATTTATAGTAGTAATAGTTAAGATATAACAAAATATTTTTAATATTCTTCAAATTAATTAATATTTTCATTTTTTCAAATTACTTATGCTAAAATTAAAGAGGATAGTTTTAGGGATAAAATAATGAGAGACAGATTGCGAAGACGTGAGCCGGAAAATGAAATAGAAAAACGCAACAAAGCTTTTGATCAAATATTAGTTTTTTTACATATATTTTTTGTAGGGTTTATGGCTCTATTAATTATATATTTGTTTTTTATACAAGTTGTAGATGTTGGCAAATATAGAGCCAGAGCAAGAAGTCAACGTGTAGGAAGAATTTTTTCTATGCGTGGAGATATTTATGACAGAAACGGAATAAAACTAGCTACAGATAAAGTTTATTCAGACGTTTATGCCCATCCTGCCGATTATGACCATACTCCGGAAGAATTGGCAAAAATGCTTGCTCCTATTTTGAAAATGCCTAAAGATACTCTTTTAATAAAACTCAAAAAAAACGGACCTGTAATAACTCTAAAAAAAGATATAGACAGAAGTACAACCAAACAAATAGCTAAACTTCACTTAAGAGAAATCAGTTTAGGTAAAAAGAATACGAGAGAATACCCTCAAGGCACACTTGCCGCACACGTTTTGGGGTATTACAACTTTGATGCTGATATCGCAAACGGAATTGAATATACCGCAAAAGACAGGCTTGAACACGTTATAAATACGGTTAAGTACCAAAAAACACGTGACGGCAAAATTATTTACGATTTTACAACTGATCCGGTTGCTACAACAACAAATCCTAAAGGTGAAAACGTAACATTAACAATTGATGCTGCAATTCAACACGTTTGTGAAAAAGAAATAAAAAAAATGGTTGACGAAAAACACGCAGAACGTGGTACCGTTATCGTTATGAACCCTAAAAACGGAGAAATACTTGCTTATGCTGTTTATCCGACATTTGACCCTAACAATTACAGAAAAGCAACTCCTCAACAACTTAAGAACTGGACACTTACCGACGTATTCCCTCCGGGGTCTACATTCAAAACAATTACAGTTGCAAGTGCTATGGATTTAGGTAAAATCGGTGAACATTCAACAGTTTTGGATACAGGTAAAACAACAATCGGCAAATGGGAAATTAAAAACTACGACTATGCTGTACACCCATATCCCGGAAACATTTCTTTAGAATACTTATTTGAACATTCAAGTAATATAGGCTCTATTAATGTTGCTAAAACAATGACACCGGCAGAATTTTATAGTGTATTGAAAAAATTTGGTTTTGGTTCTAAAACAGGCATTGATTTACCAGGGGAATCTGTAGGACTTTTGCCATATTGGGCTCATTGGGATCAAGGTATACACGCAACAATGGCTTATGGTTACGGAACATCTGTAACTGCAATCCAAATGATTTCAGCAGTTCAAGCTCTTGCAAATAACGGAGTAAGAGTTACTCCACACGTTATAAAATATTCACAAGAAGAATATGATAACAAAATTCATCATATACAAGTTATAAAACCTGAAACAGCACAAGCTGTTACAAGACTTTTGGCTGCAAGTGTAAACAACGGAAAATCTGTAATAAAAATGGACAGATATAATGTTGCCGCTAAAACAGGTACTTCAAGAAAACCCAAAGAAGGCGGTGCAGGATATACTCCATACACTTACACATCAACCATCGGTTATTTACCGGCATCTGATCCACAAGTGTTGATTTACGTAATGGTAGATAGTGCTAAGGTTGGTGCAATTTGGGGTAACACTGTTGCAGGGCCGGTTTTCCACGAAGTATCAACTCAAATTGCAAGAATTATGAATTTAAAACCGGATAAGATTGCACCGATAGAAAAGAATTAATAAAATAATATTATATAAATTACTAAAGGAGATATAAATGAAACTTGACGAACTAATTGAATATTTAGACTACAAAGATTTAATCAATTTCAAAAACATTGATATTACCGGAATTTCTTATAATTCCAAAACAACTAAAAAAGGTGATATTTTTGTTTGTTTGGTAGGAGAACACACAGACGGACATGAGTTTGCTCAAGATGCAATTAACTCCGGTGCAGCAGCTTTGCTTGTTGAAAGAAAATTAGAAGGAACAAAAATTCCACAAGTTGTAGTATCATCTACTCGTCATAAAATTGCTGATATTGCGGACAGATTTTATTCTTGCCCTTCAAAAGGTATTAATTTGATTGGTGTAACAGGTACTAACGGAAAAACTACTGTTACTCACCTTATTCAAAAAATCTTTGAAGAAAACAATCAAAAATGTGCTTTAATAGGAACTCTTGGTTATAAACTTTCTTCTAACGGGGAATACAGAGATGCTAAACATACAACCCCACAAGCTCCGGAACTTCAAGCTACTTTAAGAATGATTAAAGATGTTGAAAAAATTGATAATGTTGTTATGGAAGTAAGCTCTCACGCATTAGACCAAAACCGTGTTGGCGGCTGTAGATTTAACGGAGCTGTTTTCACAAACTTGACACAAGATCATTTGGATTACCATATAACAATGGAAAATTATTTTAAAGCAAAAGCTTTATTATTTGAATCTTTATCAGCTCCATCAGAAGATGCCGAAGAAATTCCGGAAGAAAAAACTTCTTTTGCAGCAATTAATGCTGATGATGAGTATGGAGACAGATTTATCAGCGTTGTTCCAAAAGGTGTAAGAGTTTATACTTATGGCGTTAAACAACAAAGCGACGTTATGGCAAAAGATATAAAATTTTCTTTAAGCGGAGCAGAGTTTACACTTGTAACAGGAGACCATATAAACAACGGTGGGAAACTTGAACACAAAGTAAATCTTCACATGAACGGAATGTTCAGTGTTTATAACGTTCTGGCAGCGGTAACAGCAGCACTTGCGATGGGAATTGATATCGAAATAGCTTTAAAAGCATTACAAAATGTCAAAGGTGTTGCCGGAAGATTTGAAGTTGTAGTAAAAAAACCGCTTGTAATTGTTGATTATGCTCATACTCCGGATGGATTGAAAAATGTTTTAAAATCCGCAAGAGAAATTACTCCGGAAGATGGAAAACTTATATGCTTATTCGGATGCGGCGGAGACAGAGATGCTACAAAACGTCCTAAAATGGGTGCAATAGCAGAAAAACTTGCTGATAAAATCGTAATAACAAGTGATAATCCGCGTTCAGAAGATCCTCAAGTAATTATCACAGATATTATTGCCGGTTTAAAATCCGTTAATACAGAAAATGTAATTGTTGAACCGGATAGAGGCTCTGCAATTGCGCTTTTAAAAACAATTGCCAATAACAATGATGTTGTTTTAATAGCAGGTAAAGGACACGAAAATTATCAAATTTTGAAAGATAAAACTATTCATTTTGATGACAGAGAAGAAGCTCACAAAGTTTTTGAAGGCAGTGTAATTTAAATATGACTTTTGCCCTCATCCCCTTGGGGCGAGGGTAGTGTGAGAGGCTAACATGCAAACTAAACTTATAATAGAACAACATTTTCATGGATGCTTTGGGATTGATTTTAACAAAGCATCCGTTGATGATGTTTTATATTTATCAAAAGAAATTTTAAATTATGGTATAGGCGGAATATTTCCAACCCTTGTTACAGATAGTGTTGAAAATATAAAAAAAGCCACTGCAATAATTAGAGAAGCAGCCCAAAAACAAACTCCTGATATGGCAAAAATTTTGGGAATTCACCTTGAGGGAATATTTATTAATCCTGAAAAAAAAGGAATTCATAACCCTGAGCATTTTTTACCACCAACAATTGAAAATTATAAATTAGTAGAAAATGATTTTATAAAAATAGTTACTCTTGCTCCGGAACTGACAAATTCAAATAATAACAATGAAAAGAACGAAAATTCTAATAACAACCTTATACCTTACCTTCGTTCAAAAAATATAAAAGTTCAAGCAGGTCATTGTGTTGGAGGTGACTTAACAGGGTGTACTGGTGTAACACATTTGTTTAATGCTATGTCAGGTGTTGCTCATAGAGGAGAAACAACCGCTCTTTCAGCTTTAGTTGATGATAATATTTATACAGAAATAATCGGAGATGGAATACACGTTTCTGATAAGGCATTGGAGTTAGTTTTTAAATCAAAACCTTTAGATAAGATAATTTTAATAAGTGATAGTTTACCTATAACTTGTAGCGATTTAAAAGAAATGATTTTCGCTGATGAAAAAGTATACTATGACGGAGTTAAAGCAACTTCTAAAGAAGGTACTATCGCAGGCAGTACAACAATGATACCAAAAATTATAAAAAGGTTGATGAACTCGATATTTAACAATTCTACTCTTTCCATAAAAGGGCGTGGTGAAGTAGTTGCACAGTTAATTTCAAATCCATACAACTATCACAACTTTGATTTAGAT
>CAKUQA010000114.1 GCA_934675225.1 uncultured Candidatus Melainabacteria bacterium
CTTC
The DNA here is from genome assembly GCA_934675225.1 of uncultured Candidatus Melainabacteria bacterium. Taxonomy (GTDB): domain Bacteria; phylum Cyanobacteriota; class Vampirovibrionia; order Gastranaerophilales; family Gastranaerophilaceae; genus Stercorousia. Next base: position 5 of record CAKUQA010000114.1, read on the forward strand.
CAAATGGCAAACTCATTAGGAAATATAAACAATTATGCATCTATTCAGAGGAAAATGTTTGCCAAAGGCATTAACTTAGTTTCTGATGGAGCTTACGTAAATGAGGGGTTAGAAGGTATTCACTTCCAAAATGTATTAAAATGGGGCGAAAAATCTCCTTATTTTAATTGGTTTAATATTTCCGGACTTCAAGATAGTCCTTTAAGTCTCGGAGTTTTTGGAAAAAAATTAAACCACGTAACGCACAGATTAATAAATTCTCCATATAAATTTATCCAAAAAGAAGATGGTTCTATTGATATCAAATCTGTAAAATATGACAAAAACAAACCAACTTATATTCAAATCTATGATGACAGACTTGTTAACGCTGAAAAGCTTTCAGACAGCGAATTAATTGATGCATACAATAAGTTTGACGATAATTATCTCGATATTAACAACCACAATGACACGGTTGTCCCATACAGTTTCCAAATTAATCCTGAAACTTATAAGAAAAATATTAAACTTTTAAGTGATTACAACAAACACGCAAAACCTGAACAAAGATTAAATTTGAAAAGTGGAGAAGCAACCAGAGCAGTTGCACAGTTTGAATATTTTGGTCTTGATGGAAAACATGAAAGCGGTTTCTATACTTGGGATGCGAACCCTGATATTGCAAAATTAAACTTTGTTCCATCACATGCCGAAACACAATCTTTAAAAAATATTGTAGACCCAACTAAACGTGCAGAAAAAGCAGCTCTTTTAAAACAAAAGAACATGGAAGTTCAAGATTACGCTGTTTCTTCCGCACAATATTGGACTAAAAAAACAAATCAAATCTTAAACTTAAACGTAGCACAACATCTAAAAGATATTAATGGAAAAGATGCCCATGAAATCTTTAATACAATTAAACAACAAGCCAACGGTAAAGTTTTCCCTAAAGATTTAGATGTTTCCGAAAAAATTGTAAAAAACGTAATAAACGGTTCTTATGAACTTGAAGGAACTGACACAGAAGATTTATATAAAGATGCAATTATTCAAGGTTTAATGAATTTGCCTCTTGATTCAATTGAAATTGGTGACGATATCGCAGGTGTCTTAAGTTCTCCATATATTTCCAAAAGAGCTACAAAAGAAGATCAAATTGGTGTACCTAGATTTGACATGTACTTGGATGGAAATCCTCACTTAAAGCCTGAATATGAAAAAGCATATAAATTAACAGACAGAATGTATACCGGAGAAATGGCAGATTTAGCTAAAGAAGTTTTATCTGCTGTTGATGCCAAATTACCAAAAGACAGTAAACTTCAAGACAAATCCGGCAACACAACTCCTTACGGTAAATATGTAATTCCTCTTTTGACTGCAGAAATTGCACGATTTGCAGTAATTAAAGGAGTTTCTCCAAAGGCTGAATTTAATTATAACGAACAAACAGGCGAAATTTCATACAATTATAACAAGTTGAAAAAAACTTCTTTGACAGAAATGGGAATTATCGCTGATAGCCCAGAAAACGAAGCAATTTCAGTTGTTCGAAAATTAAAAAATAATATAGAAAAAATTAATTCATCAGATAAAGAAAAACTTGAAAAAGCATTATTACAATCTATAAAAGGCACTAATGCAAACAGTTTTAAACTTGCAGACATGATTGTTAACAGAACTCAAGCAGGTTTGGACTGGAGAATAGATGCTACAAAAGATATCGGCGATATCGAATCTGTACGAAATAAAAAAACTGATTTTGAATTTACTTGGAACCAAATTATTAAATTCTGGTCTAAATTCACAGATGCCGTGAAAGAATACCATCCTGATGCATATATTGCAGCAGAAGTAACTGATGAAGGCGATATTTATACCAAAGGTGCCGGACAAAATTCCGGAGCAAGATTTGGAGATTCTAAAGAAGCCGTAAAAAAATTAATTAATGAAGCCGGTTTCACTACAACTGCAAATTATACATATTTTTCTTCAAGCTTAACAGGAATTTTTGGAAAATTATTTGCAGACGAAAATGGGGTTGAAAAAGGAACTGATCAAGGTTTGGCAATTCTTAATCAACTTGCAGGTGGCGGAAACTTTTTAAATTCAGAACCTCTTGAATCTTTAATGTATACTTATACATTTGCAGGCAACCACGATAAATGTCGTGCCCTTGAAGGTTTTGCGATGGATACAGGCTTAGTATACACAGATTTAACTGATCCTGCAAACTTTGATTACAGACAAAGAGCATACAAAGTTTTACACGGAATGGGCTATGGCGATATCCCAAGTAATGATGAAGTTAATGGATTTAATTACGACCGAGTAAGCAACCTTGCGATTGCCAAAAGCGAATCTATCATAAGCGGAATGGGAAAAGCCAAAGAAAGAATTGGTTTAAACCAAGAACGCAAAGATTATGTATATGGCAAAATGCTAGAAGCAACAGAAAACTTGGCAAACGGCAAATACAAAGGAAAAACTATTGAAGCAGACGGTTTCGGAACAAAAGATTATAATATAGCTCTTGAAATTGTTTTAAATGAAATGGATTATTTGGAGCCTAATGCTGATAAACGTTTAACTGCAAAAGAAAGAACTGACCTTAAAAATGAAACAATGCGCCGAATAATTGATCCGGCGATGTCAAAATTGCTAGGTCAAACAAAATTCTTAGTAGCATTAACAGGCAACCCAACTCTTTTTGCAGGTGATGAACTTGGTTCAACCGGCTATGAAACAACAACCAAAAACATTTATTTACAAAACAGAAATGTAATTCATAATGAATGGGTTGATCCATCTGACAAAGATTACAAAGAATTTGTAAATACATTCAAAAGTAATATGGACTACCAATTCGCACTTAGAAAAAGACCGGAACTAGAACCACTAAACTCAGGTACTCCATTTGCGCTAAAAGAACAAAATGCAAGATTTGAAAAAACAATTTATAATGATGAACTTGATCATTCAAAAGGCGTTAAAGGCAAAGAAGCAGGTGATATTCAAGTTTCAGCATTATTAAGACAATGTCCGGATGGAAGAACAACTGTTTCTGTATTCAACACTGCAGGCTTAAACCACGAATACGACAAATATTATAGTCCGGCAGAGTTAACAATGAATTGTATTGACCTGAATGAAGGTTACGGCGGAAATGCAGGACTTAAATGCGGTTTAAAAGCCGGAATGAAATTTAAAAGTGCAGATCCAAATGACCATACAATTTACTATGTCAATGGCAACAATCAAATTACAGGACCTGATGATAGCCCTATAAAAATTAAAGATACAACTTTAATTTTGTATAGCCTTGATAATCAACATCAACCAACTTTTACAGGTAGAAGAACAATGTACAACCCTCAATACAACATTGTTTCAAACCCATACGCTCAAATTAACAAAAAAGAAAACAACGTTGGTGAAAGATTAGCACTTGTAAGCAGATAAACTGTTAAAAGTAAAAAGTGTCGAGTAGCAGGGAAATACATCTAGTAGCTTGAATGACTACATATTTGGAACTGCCGGACCTTCAAGTTTTCTATACAAGTCCATAACTTCTTTAGATGGTTTTCGACCTTCTATTAATTTTGCAAAAGTTTCAGCAATAAATTCTCCAGGGCCATGAGTTGCATAAGAAGAAACTCTATTGGCAACTTGAATAAATTCTTCATTATCAACCCAGTCCTTTAATTCTTGTGGATATTTTGAATAATCATATCCACACTTGTCTGTAGTCACACAACGAGGTTTCATATCCTGCAAGTGTCCCATCTCATGATAAATTGTTGTAAACGGAGATGTTTTATCAATATCTTGAACTACTAACTTAATTGGCAAAAAGCACATTTCTTTACCGGTATACTCTTTGGTATAGTCTATAATTCCAAGCAATTTGTCAAATTTAATAGAATCAATTCTTTCAGGTTTTGCAATAAATCCTTTTTCAACTAATTTACCTGCATATTCTTTATCTTTTAAAATCAAGTCATTAACATAATTTACGGCATTTTGGCCTTCCAATAAAGATACAATTTTTTCTCTTAATTTTTTTTGATCTTTCAAAGAAAGATTTTGAATTTCTTTCAAATCTGTAGAAAAACCTGCTTCTTTTAAGTAAGTACAATTTTCTTTACTTTTAAATAATACTTTTATTGTATCTAAAGGATTATTACTATATGAATTAAATGTCTTATACATATTTTCAATTGCATTACTAGCTTTTACAGCAGAATTAAAGGTTTGTTTTTTCTTAAAATCTTCAATCATCGCAATAAGAGTATTGGCAGTTTCTGCAGAATATAATTCATTAACTTTTACTTTTCCATTTTCTAATGTTTCAAAAACATTTAATTTCATAGCTTTTTTAAAATCTTCATTTACAGATTTTATTGGATCAGCAAAGAATTTTTTGTTTACATAGAAATATCCAGAATATTTTTTAAGATCTTTAGGCAAATTTTCACCAAAAACAACACCTGCCATTGTGTGCTCTCCAAGGACTTTAGTATCGTCTATAAAAATAACATGTTTTGGCATTCTTAGTTTGCCCTTCATTTTATTGGAGACATTTACAAATCCTTCGTTTAACCAATTTATGGCATCTAAATCATTTGTTCCAAAACCATCATAAGATTTTATTCCGAGATTTTCTTTTCCAAACTTTATTGCATCGTCAATGTTTTGTGCAGATTTAAAATCAATATGCTCTGCTAAAGTTTTTGCTTCAGATATTCGACCTTTTGCAACAAAAAATGCTATTGTTGCTAATGTTGCAATACCAACTCCAATACCAACTTTTGTACCGGTTGAAAGTTTCTTTTTATCTTCTTCTTTATTTTGTTTTACAAATTCATCAGGTTTAGATGCCGGAATTGAGACATAGCTATTAGTAATGCCTCTGGAAGTATCCACATTAGAAATATTAGGATTTAATCCTAAAAATTTCACATTATTTCCAACAGTTTCGAGCATCTTACCCTTTCAAAACTTTTCCCTATACTATTATAAAAACAAAAACAGAAGTAAATTTGCCAATTGTGCTATAAAGTATTAAGGAAATTTCATTGTTAAGAATTTTATTTATTACTCATTTACACTGAAAATCTAAAGTGAACCAAGTCTCCATCTTGAACAACATAATCTTTACCTTCAAGACGAGTTACCCCTTTATCTTTACAAGCGACATAGGAACCATTTTTTACAAATTCTGCATAAGGCGTAATTTCAGCTCTGATAAAACCTTTCTCAAAATCCGTATGAATAACACCCGCAGCTTGTGGAGCTTTTGCTCCTGCCGGAATTGTCCAAGCATGTATCTCCTTTTCGCCTGCAGTAATAAATGTTCTCAAGTTTAACAATTTGTAAACTGATTTAATCATACGATTTATACCACTATCCTCTACTCCTAAGT
>CAKUQA010000115.1 GCA_934675225.1 uncultured Candidatus Melainabacteria bacterium
GAGTTGCAACGTGGTCTATATTTACTCCTAGTAACATTTTTACCTGCTTTCTTTTATTTCGTTATTAATTTTTAAAAGCGCTGTATAAGATGGCAAAATTGTTGTTTTTCCATTTTTTGTTGCCATATCAATTGCTTTTTTAATATTTGGTTCAATTGTAATTTTTTCTTGTGGAATTCCTGCATATTTAAGTCTGGTAGCCATATCATTTGCACGAATTCCAGATGTTATAACTTGTTTTTTTGCATCTTTAAGTTGTTCAAAATCGCTATCCCAAAGCCAAGAAATATCCCTACCATCAGCATAATTATCGTTTATAGCAATAACTATATTAGAATTTAGATCAACTGTTTTGAGAACTTCGCTTGCTCCAGTCGGATTTTTGATAAGCTGAATTACTGTTTGGTTTCCGTTAATAACTCTTTTTTCAGTTCTGCCAAAAATTGCATGATAAGTATCTAGAGCTTTTTGAATTTCAGCTTGATTTAAACCTTTTTCAAAAGCAAAAGCAATTGCAGCAAGAGCATTATAAGCATTATAAAGACCAGCTAAGTTTATTGTAAAATCATAATCAATTCCTTTATTGTTAACGGTTAAGATGGTGTATTCGTTGAAAACTTTAGCTTTTGCTGGATAATTACATTTATGGCGTTTGTAACCACATTTGGGACAATAATAATGTCCTTCTTGAGCAAAAAATCGTTTAGAATATTCTAAAGGTTCTCCACATGGGCAATTAAAGGCTTCTGCCGGAGCATTTGATTGGTGTTCATAATTACAATCATATTCAACGTTTTCAAATCCGTAATATACGGCATATTTAGTTCTGTCAAATGTTGCAACTAGCGGGTCATCTGCATTTAGGATAAGTTTTAAATCCGGATTTTTGTCAATTGCGTTTTTGATAAATTTGGCGGTAGTATCAAGTTCGCCGTATCTGTCTAATTGGTCTCGAAATAAATTCGTTACAACAAGATAGTCAGATGGCATATAGTCATAAAGTTTTGTTAAATAAGCTTCATCAGATTCTATTACTGCATAATCAAATTGCTTGAAAGGTTTAATCGAAAGAGCAAAGACGTTTGCAACACCTGTAAGCATATTTGCACCTTTTAGGTTATGTATAATTTTTTGATTTGCAACTTCTAGTATATGTGCAATAATTCCGGATGTTGTTGATTTGCCATTGGTTCCGGTAATTGTAATTATATCTTTTTTTATATACTTTTTACAATGTTTGAGAAAATCCGGGCAAATTTTAAGTGTCATCATGCCGACAAAAGATGTGCCGGATGATTTATTCAAAAGTTTAATAGCTAAATATGCAAATCTTGCAATTATTAATGATAAATAAAATTCAAATATCCTAATCATAAATAGTCCTTTAGACGTATTCTAAATTCTCCTCTCATATTATAATATAATACAAAAGATAGGAAAAATGTATATATTTATTGCAATAATTTTTATAGCGGAATTAATTATCGCACATTATATAATCAGTTATTTGATTAAATCGGATAAATGTGTGAGATATTACAACGCCTGTGTTGAATCTTTTAATCCATTACTCCAAACATGTTTGCAGTATGGAAGATGCATTGTAGCTACATTTAAAAGCTCATTTGAAAATTTTATTGCATTTGTAAAGAAAAAACATGAGCAAATTATTACAAAAATAATTTTTGCAGTAGCTATATATTCAATTTTACTTATTTTCAAAATAAGAAAAGAAAAAGCTAAAAAAGTTTTTAAACTCGCATCTGCAATTAAAGATATATTGTTCGAACTTGCAGTTTAACATTTTACTATCTCCCAAAACAAAGACTATATTTGCTTTAGAAGGATTTTACTTGTAATTCTAAAAAAAATATGTTAGAATTATAAACGAAAGACGAGGTTATGTTATGAGTAAAAACAAATCATTTATGTTCGCGATGGGATTGCTTGCAGGAGTTGTTGGAGGACTTGTTGCAGGTGTTCTTTATGCTCCAAAATCAGGAGAAGAATCCAGACGAGAATTAAAAGATGCAGCTTGTGAATTTTATGAAAAAAATTCTCCGGCTATAAAAGACGCAAAAAAACAAGCTCTAGAGAATATTGATTTGATGAAATATAAGTTAGAAAGACAATTTAGGAAATTTAACAATATGGTAAAATCAAAGAAACTTCTTAAAGCAAAAGAGCTTGAAGAAATGGATGACGAATACAATTGCGAAAATTAAAAAGGAAATAAACGAATGGAAATGTCACAAATTGCGTTAAATCAAGGCTTAACTTTTCTTGCTTGGGCAACCGGAATTATTTTAATTGTTGTTGCAGGTTTTCTTGTTAAGTTATTGATTGACCTTTCGGCACTGGCTAAAAATTTGCAAGAAACATCAAACATTGTAAATACTGAATTAAAACCAACATTAAAGGAATTAAATCAAACATTAAACTCTATAAATGAGATAGTAAAAAGTACCGATAAAAATGTTGGCGATTTTAAAAGTGCGGTAGGAAACCTTTTGGATAAAACAAAACTTGTTTCAGGTACTTTACTTGGTGGTTTATTTAAAGGATTTACAACTGCTTACAAAATGTTTCGAAAATAGCCGTTTCCGGTGATTTTAAATCACGTAAATATTGTTACAATAAAAACGAAAAAGGAGTAAATAATTATGTCAGCAACTAAATTTTTAGCAGGTTTTATAGTAGGCGGAGCAATTGGTGCTATTGCAGGTGTTTTGCTTGCTCCAAAATCAGGAGAAGAAACTCGCGCATTAATTGCAGATGGTGCAAAAGATGCTGTAAGACGTGCAGATGAAACAGTAAAAGAAATTCAATCTAAAGCAGATGACGTTGTTTCTGATATGCAGAAAAAAGGTGATGAAATCAAAGAAAAAATCCAAAATCTTATTAATCAGCAAAAAGAAGCTAAACAAGAAGCTTAGTTAAAAACTGTAAAATAGTTAAAAAGAAAACTCCTCTTATAAAAGAGGAGTTTTTTAATTATTTATTTTTTAATGCATCATCCAAAGCTTTTTCCAATACCGTAATTTTATTTTCCAGTACTTGTATCTTTGCTTCAGCCGAAGTATTTGAAATAGAACCTTTCTCAAGCTCTCTTTTATATGCATTAAATTTATCTTTCAATGATTTGTAAAGAGGAGCAAAGAAAAATATTGCAGAAATTTCCCCAAGAATAAAAACAATAAGCGTATATAATGCCATATTCATTGTTAATGTTTTTGGTGTAAGGTTTAATATTGCTCCAATTTTACTGCTCAAAAGAGTTATACCTGCAGTATCTTGAAAATTCATTAGGATTAAAAAACATAAAATTAATGTTGATAATATTGAAATAATTTGCATAAAATCAGCTCCTTAAATATTTTAGAACCTTTGTAATTTTTTCATCGGGTTCAATTTGTAATTCTATTATTTCATCCGCAAATGGTTTTGTAAAGCGTAAAAAGTATGATTGAAGAACTTGTTCTTCTGTTTTTACTTTACCAATTCCCGCACCATATAATGTGTCGTTGTATATCGGATGGTTTATGCTTTTCATGTGAACTCTAATTTGATGTGTACGTCCTGTGATAAGAGTTAATTCTACGTATGTAGCATCTTTAAAGCGTTCTATTACCTTTACAATTGTTTTTGAAGGTTTTCCATCTTCTCTAACCATCATTTTATGCGGTTGATTTGGATTTCTTCCGATTGGAGAATTTATCTCAAATTCGTCTTGTAAAATTACTCCTTTGACTATTGCTCTATATTTTTTCGTTATAGTATGTTCTTTGATTTGTTTTGCTAAAAATTCGTGTGATTTATTATTTTTAGCAATCATTAAAAGCCCTGATGTATTTCTGTCTAATCTATGTAGAATTCCTCGTCTAAATTCTCCGTTTATATCAGATAAATTATCTCCATACTTAAATAAAAGTGCATTAACAAGCGTGTTTTCTCTTTCAATTGTAGTTGGATGAGTAAGCATTCCTGACGGTTTATTTACTACTAACATATTTTCATCTTGATAAATAATATCTAATTGAATATTTTGTGGAAGAATTTTTATTTCTTCGTCTTCAGGAAGTTCAAATTCTATTTTGTCGTTTTCTCTGAGAGTGTAAGATGGTTTTTTGGTTGAAGAATTAACTAATACATTTCCGTTTTTTATAAAGTTCTGAATTTTAGAACGTGATAAATTTGGCGTAATTTCTGACAAAAAACTGTCTAATCTTTTATTCTCATCATTTTCTTCAACAAAAATTATCATATATATTTAATAACAGATATAAAAAACTTGGTCAACTAAATTTTAAATTTAAAATCAAAACCTTTAAGCAATTCACTTGGAGTAATATCTAATGCATTAGCGATTTTAACTAGCGTTGAAAATTTTAAATCAACAAGTCCGTTTTCTATTCTGCTTTGAGTCGCAGATGTGATTAACAGACTTTTATAGGCAAATTCATTTAGAGAATGCTTCTTTTGCAATCTTAGCTTTCTGATGTGTTCGCCAAATAAATGTAACAAATTTTCATTTTGCTGTTGCATACATGTAATTATACGGCTATAATGGTAGTAGCTATTACATATATGTAATACAAGAGATTGGAGCTGAGTATGAATAAAAATTTGTTATGCAAAATTAAAACATCTTCTGTTTCTGGAGATAATAAACCAGCATTTACATTAGCAGAAGTGCTTATTACTCTTGGAATAATAGGAGTTGTTGCAGCTTTAACAATGCCTACTCTAATAGCAAACTACAAAAATAAAGTTTTGATAAATCAATCAAAGAATTCATATTCCAAACTTTCTAATGCGCTAATCTTGTCAAAAGAACAAAATGGTTTTGATTCATTTGGGGATTTATTTGGTCCTAATTATACAAATGATGAAATCATTCAGGAATTATCCAAAAGTCTCCCAATAACAAAGATTTGCAAAGCCGGACAAAGCGGTTGTTGGAATTGGAAAACAAAAAATTATAGCAAACTCTATAGAGACGGTAAAACAGTATACTATAATTATAATACAGCTAGCACAGCCGTATTAAATGATGGAAGCGTTATCAGTGTTTATAAATTTCCTCATAACGGAGGTTGCGAATGGACTTATACAACTAATAAAAGAGACGAAAAAGGAAACGTTGTAAAAGACGATAGTGGAAATCCAATAACAGAAAGCAGTCATCAAACCAGATGTGCACAAATCATTCTGGATATAAATGGAGCCAAAGGACCAAACCAATTTGGAGCAGACACTTGGGATGTTGGCGTATACGCCCAAAAATTAAATATAAATAACGCCACTTTTTTCTACAATGATAAACTTAATTATTCTGATTACAGAGAAGGCGAAGAATAATTTTTCTACATTTTCTTTACTAAAATCAATACAATAAGTG
>CAKUQA010000116.1 GCA_934675225.1 uncultured Candidatus Melainabacteria bacterium
GGCTTTACGCTGTCCTGCCGGCGCTTTTTCCGTTCTTCTGGTGTAAGCTCTTTTAAGGTATTGTCCACGTGATATAAAAGATGGAACGAAACTCAACCTGTCTGAGAAGGACCAGAAGTGGGTTGGGGTGAAGGATACGTTTAAGTTCTAAAAAATAATATTAGATGACAATGATACACCCAGGAATGAATCGAATTCCTGGGTGTGATGATTTTTAGGAATAGATATGAAGTGCCGATATTAATTACACTCTCCATGCTCCATATGGTTTAATGTATGAGAATTTGTAATCATTTTTCTTTTCTTTTCTTTTATAAAGTTATACAGAATATCATCTGCATGGGTGCTTATTTTTGTATAGCGTCTATCTATAGAATATTTTCGCAATTTATTGATTAAAGCATCCTGCTTGTTTGTTGATAAAGAGGACTTTTTGATAAATGATTCCTCGATGTTACATATAGTTTCATATGATATATGAGCATCAGGAAAATCATTTGGTAAATCTTCTACTATATATTTTTTAAAGTCGGATTCAGTTATTTTTATATTAGAGCAATTCATTTTTAATTGACCTTGTATTTCTTCCAAGTCTTCCTGAGATAATTTTGTTCTGGAAATAATACATTTCTCCATAGCAGGTCGTCTGTGAGAACCAGCTGACGTAGTTAGAACGGCAGCTATTCTACATTCTAAATCTGCTTTGGTTAAGAACATATGATGAAAAAGAAGAAAGACATATTCTGCGGACTCATCACAGGATAAAATACAATAGCAGGATTGCATAGGCAGACTGATGAGCATCATTCCAGTATATAATTTTTTATCCTTTTGTCCAACACTATTATATTTTCCGGTATATAAAGTTAATTTACAGGAACAATATGTTTTTCCACCTCTTATAGAGGGAGAGAAGGTTATTGTTCCTTTTAAAAGTTCCAACTCAGAAGATATTGTAGGATTGCAGTAAAAATTATATGTTCCAAGTATTCCCTTAAAAGGATATAATGAAGGATCTGAAACAATAGCTTCGTTATCGCTATGAAAATTATCATAAATCTGATTTTGCATAGCAAATTGAAGAGAGGTTAGTTTATCTGATAATGTGTCGGTTGTTGAAAGAAGAGTTTCTATAGGTATCTCTAATTTGTCACATACATTAAAAAGAAATTCTAATGTCAGCGGAGTATCCCCTTTTAATAATTTAGATATCGTAGGCTGTGACAGATTACATAGTTGTCCCAGAGTTTTTTGTGATATTTTTTGTTTGACTAATTCGTTTTTTATGCGTTCTAATATTTTCTGACTGTAAGTAATGTATTCTAATTTTTTATCAAAATTATTTAACATAATTAAATTCCCCTTAAAAAATTCGTTAAAAGAAAGTGTGTATAAAATTAAGAATGATATTTAATTTATATATAGATATTAACACAAGAATATGGACTGTAGGAGAGAAAATAAAGACATATTTTTAGGCATATTTACTAGTTTGATAAATTTTATATATAAAAAATGCATAAAAAAGAATCTGTTATTTGTATAAATGGCAGATTTTGCTGTGGATACTTGACCTTTTCAGAAAAGTATAATATAAAGAAAGAGCTATGTTTCAAAAAAATAAAATTTTTATTATAAAATATATGATTTATAGATTTATATAAGAATGAATATTTATAAATAAAAATTAATAGTTGCGTTCGTGTTATAAAAATAATGATACTAAGGAGATAATGATGGGGTTGCAATGCGAGAAAAATACTAAATATAGAGAATATTCAGTTAACCAGTATAAAATTGGGCAAGTATTTAGCAGTAAAAAACAGATTTTTTTACCATATATACGTACTTATAAGGAATTAACACAAGAGGAATTATTAGACCTAATAAAGCAGGCGAAGGATAATAATTGGATAGCATTGGATTTGACAGATTGTGGTTTAAAATCACTACCAGATGAATTATGGGAAGTTACATCTTTAAAATTACTTTATATAGGAAATACGAGATTTGAAGGAAGCAAGAATAAAATTAGTGAGATATCAAAAAATATAGGAAAACTTGTAAATTTAGAAGCGCTGTCTATAGCAAATTTGCCATCTCCCCGTATTCCACAAGCTATTAAAAGATTGCCTAAATTAATATATTTGGATTGCTTTGGATGTTGTTTCGATAAAATACCGGATAATTTATTAAATCCTCGAATTAAATCGATAGGTATAGAATGTCATAGTATAGATCAATTTCGACAGTTGTGTAGAATTTGTGGAGTAGAAGAAATATATGTAACGGGATCAAAGGTGACGGCTATTCCTGAAGAAATAGGGAATCTTAAGTTCCTAAAAAAATTAATAATTTCAAAGTCTAGAATTGCATCTATACCAGATACAATGATGAAGTTAAAGAAAATAAAATTTTTTATTTTTGCAAGAACACCATTAGAAAAATCAATACCAAGTGAAATTAGAGAGCAAACAGCAATAGAAATAATTAACTATATTTGTAAGCAACAAAAAGAAAAAAATGATTATTTTTTTAATGAATCGAAAATGATTGTTGTAGGACAGGGGAACGTGGGGAAAAGCTGTCTTGTTGAAAGAATCACCGAAAATAAATATGAAGATAAAGAATCAACGGAAGGAATAGATATAAAAAAATGGGAATATATTTTTAAGAAAAAAACATATAATTTAAATATTTGGGATTTTGGTGGTCAGGAGATTTATCATTCTACGCATCAGTTTTTTTTAACTAAAAGATCCTTATATATTTTAGTATGGGATGCAAGAGCTGAAGAAGAGTATGGAAGAATAGATTATTGGTTAAGGACGATACAAAGTTTTGCAGATGATAGTCCAATTATTATTGCTATTAATAAATGTGACGGAAATGTTACAAGAATTAATAGAATTGATTTTAAGGAGTATAAAGAAAGATATCCACAAATACGGTGTACTTTAGATATAAGCTGTAAGGATAATATCAATATTACGAGATTAAGGGATTTGATAAAAAAAGAAGCTAGTAGTCTTCCTATAACAAAAGAAAGATGGTTAAAATCATGGTATGATATAAGACAGATTTTACTCCAAAAAAGTAAAGAAAAAAAGTATATTTCTTTAGAGCAATATTTAGAAATTTGTTCACAAAATGATGTTCCTAAAAATGAAGCATTAAGTTTGAGTAAATATTTGCATGATTTAGGAATTGTTTTGCATTATCAAAGCGATAAATTCTTGAAAAATATAGTTATTTTATCTCCTGAATGGTCAACAAATGCATTGTATAAAATTTTGGATTCTCAAGAATCTATATTGAGTGGAAGAAATGGAATTTTATATTTATCAGATTTACCTAAAATCTGGAGTAACTCAGAAATATATCCGGAGGACAAATACATGTTTTTGTTAAGGATTATGGAAAAGTTTGATTTATGCTATGAGATAAATGAAGAAACTTTTTTAGTTGCAGAATTATTAGAAAATACAACGATTGATTGCCCAAAAGATTGGAAATTTGAAGACGAGGAATGCATATGTGTGAATTACCAATATGATTTTATGCCAGCTGGACTAATGACGAGATTCATTGTGAAAGTTCATAATTATATTGCTCATGAAGAGGGAAAAAACCTTTGCTGGAAGAAAGGGGTGTATTTAATACATAAATCTGCATATGCAAGTGTTGTTATGAAAGATTCCATTTCCGAAAAAATGATAGAAGTTAAAGTTCATAAAACACATAATTCTTTGGACGAGCGAGAATTATTATATATAATACGAGAGACAATCAGAAATTTGAATGATACATTTAACAATTTAAATGTACAAGAACTTGTACCATGTAATTGTGGACCAAAATGTACATATCAATTTTCGTATGATATATTATGCAATGCATTGGAAAAAAACATAAATGAAATTCAGTGTTATAAGAGTTTTAAGACAGTCGATATATTAAATTTACTAGAGGGAATAGATATGATTAAGAGAGAAGAAATAAATCCATACACCATTAAAATTGAAAACAATCCAACGATAACAACGACAATTTCATCTACTAATGCTACATCTCAAATTAATCAAATATCATTTGCAGAGATTAAAAGAGATGTAATGGAAATGCAAGGTGATATAGCAGAATTACAAAGTGAATTAGATGGTGGAGAAGAAAATGAAATTTCTGAGATTAAAAATCAACTGGAAGTTATAAAAAATGATTTGGATGCAATCGAAAATCTAAAATCAGCAGAAGATGTTGTAAAATCAGGTAAACTTAATAAATTAAAAAGGTTATTGGCTAATTTTTCAGATAAAAATAGTAATGAACGAAAGGTTGTGGCTGGAATAAAAAATATAGCAGTGATGATTGGAGGATTACTGACAAAATATAATAGTTTAGCAGATAAAATAGGAATTAGTAAATTGCCGTTTTGATTTTAAAGTCGAGGATGATGTGGAGTATTTGGTAAAAAGGATTAGAAGGGGTCTGACTCTCTTACAAAATTCTTTCAATAAAGAAAAATATGTAAATTCCCTTGCGCGAGTATAGCTCCTGTGATATACTGGGAGAAACTGGAATTGAGATTCTGAAAAATAGTAGAGATGCATCTGTATTAAAAGCAGGTGCATCTCTTTCTATATATTATTAATGATAGTATTATAAAAAATAAAAGAGATTAGGAGAGGATAATTATAGCGAGAAAGTTGAGAGAATGGTTTCCTGAGGTAACCTATCACGTTATGTATAGAGGAGTAAGGAGAAGTACAATATTTGAGGACGAGACAGATTATCAGATAATGTTGCAGATGATAAAGGAATGTTTAGAGAAATACCAGTGCATTTTGTAGTCGTATTGTTTGATTACCTGCTTACTTCTTTGTGATAATATATAAATTATAGATGTATTTAGAGTGATGGAATTACAAGGGAAATTAGGATGAGAAAAGAGAATATAGATAGAAAAAAATTAATAGAAATATTTAGAAAGGCAAACAGAAATTTTTTAAGAAAAAATGGTATTTTGTTTGAAAGAAGAGTTTCTGAAAGGACATTATGCGGAGCATTAATGATAGAATTGAATAATATTATTCAAGAAACTGATGAATATAGAGGCTATTTTGTTGATGTAGAATATAATCGGAATATAGGTAGTAAATTTAGATCATTAAAAAAACGTGTGCGGCTATCAATTAGGAATATATTATGAGATTAATTTCAATAAACAAAAAATATTGATACAATATTACTATGATGCACAAGAGCGTTGCACATATGAAATTGATTTTTTAGGTCAAAAAATTTGAGACAATTATGTACTGAAATACTAGAAAAACAAGGAGAAAAGTAAATACATTTTCTTAATTTGTATGCTGAAGGAATTTAGTA
>CAKUQA010000117.1 GCA_934675225.1 uncultured Candidatus Melainabacteria bacterium
CTCTTTAATTGTTGTTACTGATAAAGATTTGTATATTTCTTATTCTGTAAATTATGACCTACCTGATTTAAATAATCGTTGGGTTTGTTTCAATCATAAGGTCAAAGAAGAAGAAATTATTGGTGCAAGAACATTTGGATACTTAAAAGATTTGAAAAAATATCAACTTTTAGGTTTTGCAAGAGGTGTTACTTACGATAATACTGTAGGTTTAAAGGATGTTGGTTATACAACAGAATTGCGTTCAGCTTATGAACCAGCGAAACATAAAATTCTTGATTTGATTGGGGATTTTAACCTAACTGGTTTTAATCCATTGAACTTTAAAGCACAAATTATCGTGAAAGAAGCAGGACATGCTGTTCATGGTATTGTAGCAAGAGAATTGAAAGACAAATTAGTTGAAATTTAAGGAGAAAACTAATGGCAGATGAAATTTTAAGCTTTGATACAGTACAAATTATGGAAATGATTCCACATCGTTATCCGTTTTTATTAGTTGATAGAATTACAGAATGCGTTTCTGGTAAATATGCTAAAGGATATAAGAATTTGACTATGAATGAAGAATTTTTCCAAGGTCATTTTCCAAATAATCCTATCATGCCAGGGGTTTTACAATTAGAAGCTATGGCTCAATGTTCAGCACCTATTTTGATGACAATGCCAGAATATAAAGGAAGATTAACTTTATATGCCGGAGTTGATGGTGTAAGATTTAAAAATATCGTTCGTCCTGGAGACAAATTTGAAATGGAAATTGAAGTTCAAAAAATTAAAGGCCCTGTTTGCAAGGCTCACGGTATTGGTAGAGTTGATGGTAAAGTTTGTGTAGAAGCTGATATGACTTTTGCTTTCAAATAAACTTTAAAAATTTACAAAAACCCAAAAGACACGATTTTTATCGTGTCTTTTTTAATATTAAAATAATATAAAAATATTGTTATACCTTGTAATTTGTACTATAATTATATTTATAGTTTAAATAAAAGGAGAAAAAAATGATAGATAAAACCGCAATTATTCACCCAACGGCTAAAATTGCTGATGATGCAATTATCGGACCTTACGTTGTTATTGGTGAAAATGTAACAATCGGACATAGAACAAGAGTAATTTCTAATGCTCATATTGAGTTTGCAGAAATTGGTGATGATTGTACAATTTCTCCGTTTGCAACGATTGGCTCTGAACCTCAAGATTTGGGTTACAAAGGCGAAGAAACAAAAGTTGTTATTGGTGATGGTACAATTATTAAAGAGAATGTTACTGTTCATAGAGGTGCAGCTTGCGGTGATTTTACAACAAGAATTGGTAAAAAATGTTTGTTGATGGTTGGTTCTCACGTTGCTCATAACTGTGTATTGGCTGACGAAGTTATTTTGGCAAACCTTGTAACTTTAGGTGGCCACGTTCATGTTGGTTTTGGAGCATTTGTTGGTGGTATGAGCGTATTCCATCAAAATATCAGAATTGGCGATATGGCGATTATTAGTGGTTTTTCTGCTTCTCGTCAAGACATTTTGCCTTACTCAAAAGGTGAAGGTCGTCCTCCTGTTCCACGCGGACTTAACGTAATCGCTATGAAACGTCGTGGAGTTTCTCAAGAAGTTAGAACTGCTACAAATGAAGCTTTCAAGCTTTTAATTTCTGAAGATTACAATACAACTCAAGCTATTGAAAAAATTAAAGCGGAAATTCCGATGAATGAATATATTGAAAAAATGATTGAATTTATTCAAACATCAAAACGTGGTGTACTTTTGAAATCACACAAAAGCGGCCATGAATCGTTGGAATAGTTTAGTATGTGAAAAGTGAGAAGTGAAAAGAGCATTTAGTTCGTTTCGCTCATAAGTAACACTAATTCGAAAATATTGGGCGGGATAAATATCCCGCCACTTAAATATAAAATATAAAATGAGGTTAAAATGCAAAAAACAATTTGGGATAAATATGCAGAAGTTTTGGTTGATTATTCAACAAGTGTGCAAAAAGGTGATTTGGTTCAAATTAGAGCCACAAGTATTTATGCGAAAGATTTGGTTAAGGCGGTTTATAAAAGAGTTATTCAAAAAGGAGCACATCCTATTTTGCGTACATCTTTTGAAGATTTTTCGGATATTTTTATCAAGTATGCAAATGATGAGCAACTTGATTATATTGACCCTATGATTAAACTAGAATATGAAACGGTTAACAAGTTTATTTCAATTGGTGCTCCTATGAATACTAAAAATATGGCAAGAGCTGATTTGAGTAAACTTGCAAGACGTTCGAAAGCTTCTCAAGGTTTGTCAAAAACTCTTATGGATAGAACCGCAAAAGGCGAAGCAAGTTGGGTTATTGCAGATGTTCCGACTCATGCGCTTGCTCAAGAAGCTAAAATGTCTTTTGATGAATATTCAGAATTTTTGTTTAAATCTTGTTATCTTGATTTAGACGACCCTGTGGCAAAACTTCGAGAACTTGATGAAAAACAAACTAAATGGGCGAATTATTTGAATGGTGTAAAACATGTTCGAATTGTTGGCGAAAAAACAGATATTACCTTTGGTGTAGAAGGCCGAAAATGGATAAGTTGTTCAGGTGTAAATAACTATCCTGATGGAGAAGTTTTTACATCTCCTGTTGAAAATGATATTAATGGTGAAATTTATTTTGATTTTCCTCAAAATTATCGAGGAAACTCAGCTACAAAGGTTCATTTATGGATTGAAAACGGTAAAATTGTAAAATTTGATGCCGCAACCGGTAAAGATTATCTTGAAGCGATGTTTAACATGGATGATGGCTCAAAGGGTATTGGTGAAATTGCAATTGGGACGAATGAAGAAATTCAAGAAGTAACAGGTAATATACTTTTTGATGAAAAAATTGGTGGTTCAATCCACATGGCTGTTGGGGCATCTTATCCTGAAACGGGTGGAAAAAATGTTTCCGGTTTGCATTGGGATATGATTAAAAACATGAAAAATGGTGGTCAGATTTTTGCAGATGGTAAATTGATATATGAAAACGGAAAGTTTTTAATATAATTTGTTTTTAATTTTGACTAAAATTTAATAAATCCGGTAAAGTTACTTCTAAAATACTGGCAATTTTTTCAAGAGTTGTAAATGTATATGTAACTTTACCGTTTTCAATATCTTGCAAACGTTTTGTTGAGATGTTTAGTTTTTGTGCCATTGTTTTTATGTCAAGATTTCGTTTGTTTCTGTAATGTTTTATTATTTTGCCAAGTTTTACGTATTTGTTCATTTTTTTGCCTTTCTTATTTAACAATATTTTGGAGCATGTTTTACAAATTGCCCAGTTTTATTAAATGAAATATAATAAATGTATGAAAAAGTTTGATTTCTTTCGGCAGTTTAGGGATGCTGTCATAATTTTGAATAAAAAGCAGGAAGTTGTTTATAGGAACCATACTTTCAAAAGATGGTTTAAAGACTTTACGAATATCAAAAAACTTTCTCATAATTCGAGTTTTGATATTTGTCCTTTGAATTCCGAAAACATTGAAATCTATTCTCCCATCTACCATGCCGTAACTTCTAAAGAAAATTTTTTTGCGCGAATTTCTTATCAATCTGAACTGAATAGAATTTATTATTATGATTTGCAAGCAGTTAAAAAAGGAAATTACACAATAATATTTTTTACTGATGTCAGTGCCCAAAATAGACTTGATGATGTTTATGAGGAAAATAAAAAATTAAAAGAAAAAGTAAATTCTTTGCTTGAAGAAAATGAAGATTTGCAAAAAATCAAGCAAAAAGCTCAGAGTCAAGCTATACGAATTGCACTGATAAACAAAGTTTCTAATAATATTAGAAAAAGTATTGATATCTCTCAAATTATACAATCAGCATTAAAAGAGTTGGCAATTATGTTTAGTGCATATAAAGCATATTATGCCAAAGCAGATAAAAATGCTTTTATTATTCAAGAGGTTTATGGAGAAAAGAAAACGAAAAATCTTTCCCAAATAAGTTTTGATGAAAAAACAATGAAAACTATTGATATGAGAGAGATTGCGGTATCTAATTCTTTGATAGAATATACAGGAGCAAAACCGTTTAAAGAGCCGGTATTAAGAATAATAATTCCTGTATACCATGTGCAAAACCTAATGGGAGTCATAGTTTTGCTTAGTTACCAAAAACGCGAACTTGCAGAAGAAATAGAAATTCTGGATGCAATTTCGTCTCAGTTGTCAAACGCAATTGCGCGTGCTGAGCTTTATCAAAAAAATATTCAAACTGTAAAAGAATTGAAAAATACCTTGAAAGAATTAAAAGAAACTCAACTTCAATTAATAAATTCAGAAAAAATGGCTTCGTTAGGGCAGCTTGTTGCTGGTGTTGCTCACGAAATTAATACTCCTGTTGCTTCAATAAAATCAAATAATGGAATAGTCGCAAAGCTGCTTGGCTCAATAGATGACGCTGATTTGAAAGATATGTTGACTGACATAAATGAGATAGATAAAGAGGCGGTAAATCGTATTAGTAATATTGTTACTTCATTGAAAAAATTCGTTAGACTTGATGAAGCTGAACTTCAAGAAGCAGATATTAATAAAGAGCTGGATTTGACGTTGGAGCTTATCAGACACGAAACAAAAAATAGAATAGAAATAGTTAAAAATTATGGCGAAATCCCCATTATTAAATGCTTCCCGAACATGCTCAATCAGGTGTTTACCAATATATTAATCAATGCATGCCAAGCAATTGAGGGAACAGGAAAAATTACGATTACAACTAAATATGAAAATAAAAAGTTGATTGTAAGTATAAAAGATACCGGTAAAGGAATACCTCAAAATCAGCTTAACAAGATATTTTCCGCAGGTTTTACAACAAAAGGTATTGGTGTCGGAACAGGGTTAGGTTTAGCAATAAGTTCAAAGATAATAGAAAAGCATAATGGTGAAATTATTGTAAATAGTGAGGTTGGCAAGGGTAGTGAGTTTATTATTACTATCCGTGGTGAGTAATAAGCATAAATTTTTGTTACAAAAATAGTATTATTATAATTGAAAGACACTAATTATTAAATAAACAAACATTAGTATTTTTATATTTTTTACTCTTATGTAAGACAAATAATAAAAAATATGTTATATTAAGAATATAAAGTGTTAGTTTTACCCTTAAAGAAAAAATTTAACTCGTGACTGCACTTTTCAGAGACACAAAAATAAAATTAATAAAAGTTAATATAAGTAGGTAAAAAAGGCAATATTTTATTCACGGAATTTTTTATAAATAAGTAACGTGTAGAAAGTAGAATATTGTGTCGGAGGAAAAACTTAATGACAATTAGTGTGAACAGCAAGAAAAAACAAGTAAAAAAATCTTTTGAAGAATTATTAACAGAT
>CAKUQA010000118.1 GCA_934675225.1 uncultured Candidatus Melainabacteria bacterium
TGATAACTTTGGAGCATTCCAAAATACACAAGCAAAATCAATTTATCATAACGGTCGTTTAATATTAAAAACAGATTTTACTACTATCAAAAACGGATTACAAATAAATGAAGCCAAGATTTCAGGTAAAAATATCAATGCTTTTACATTCGGAGAAATAACAAAATTAAATTCAAAAACACCAAATCTTGATTTAAAAGTTTCTATAAATAATTCTAAAGCAGAAGATATTATACCGCTACTTCCGGCAGATGCAGAACTTTGCCCTGACATGAATTTATTACTTTTAAAACAAACTGTTTTTAAAGGAGATGTTATAGGCAACCTTGATATAAAAGGTAAGGCTACAACACCTGATGTAAAAGGAAGTATTCTTGTATCAAACGCCTATATGGTAAAACCTATTCCAAACTCAGACAAAGCAACTATCAAAATATCTTTTCTTGGAGACAAATTAAATCTTGATGTACGTGTACCAACAAGCCCAACTCAAACAGTTTGGGTAAAAGGTCCTATTAATTTGTATACAAAATATACAGATTTAATGATTACAAGTACAGATAATGTTGATTTAAAAACCGCCCAAATTGTTCTTAACCCATTACATGACATTCTGCATTTTGAACTGGGACCGGTTCCAATTATGGATATTACAGGGAAAGGCGGTATAAATTTACATGTAATAGGTACTCGTCAAAACCCTCACGGATGGGGACAATTCTATTTCAAAGATGCTGTTGTATCTTTTCTTGACATTCATAATATGACAATAAAAAATGCTTCCGGCACACTTGATTTTGATAACCAAAACACTTTGTTTCAGTCTAAAACAGCTACTTTAAACGGAAAACCGATATCTGTAAAAGGAACTTGCTCACTACTAGGAGAACTTGATTTTAAAGTTTTAACAAACGGACAAGACGTTGAAAAACTCTTAAATACAATCAAAACTTCTCCAATGTTAACAGATATTCAAAAACTAACTAACCCTATAGAAAAAGCCCAAGGCTTGGCGAATATATCTATAAATTTAACAGGGAAAGTAAAAAATCCAAAAGATATTGTTTTTAATAAAAACATATTTGCCAACGGAACAATAGAATTAATTTCAAACACAATAAAACTTCAAGGTGCACCTATTGCAATAACAAAAACATCGGGAATTTTAAATTTCAACAACATGGATGCTGATTTTAATTTGCAATCGAATTTAAACAATTCACAAATAAAAACAAATGGGAAAATAAAAAACAACATTTGCAACGCACAAATTATCAGCCATAAATTTAACATTGGAGATGCCGTAAAAACTCTGCCAATAAGCTCAAAACTTCCATATAAAAATGATTTATCAACAATTAACACAAGTTTTGTAGGCAAATATAACGGTGATATTCAAAATATTGATTACAACAATATTTACTTAAAAGGAAATATTTATTCAAATCGTGGAGCTAAAAGTGCTATAATTGTAGACAATAGTAAATTTGAATTAAAAAATTCTTCATTCAAACTCAACAATTTAAAAGGAACGTTCAAAAATAGTCCTTATTATATTTCCTTAAATATTGCAAATATGTTTGATAAAAACAGACTCGTTAATAGTAATTGTCAAATAAAATCACTTGATTTAAACCTAATTAATGACAATGCTATTCAATATATTTTGCCACCAAAAATTGCAAAAAATTTAAAAGATATTGAACCTTTAAACGGGAAAATTGATATTTCTGCCAAAATTCACAACAACAACCTTAATACGTACACAATTCTTGATAATGTAAGTTTGCTATACAAACCAAAACATACAAAACTTACAATAAACAGTGGAAACATTTTACTAAAAAACAATGTGCTTTATCTAAACAAAATAACTTCTCTACTTGGAGAAATGCCACTATTTATTAATGGGAAAATTTCTAATGTTCAAAATAATCCAAATTTGAATTTATACGTAAATGCAAAACCGACTCAAGAATTTTTTGACCAATTCTTTAACAAAAATGCTCTTTATCCAATCAAGCTTAAAGGTGATGCAATATTGAGTGCCCAAACAAACGGAAATTTAAACAATCTTAATATAAATTCAACTCTAAACATCTTAGAAAATTCCAGTTTATATTATATGGGCGCTTCGCTTGGAGATGTTGAAAATCCAGTAAAAATAACTGTTGATAACACTTACTCTCCTAACAAAATAAAAATTAACAAACTACAGTATGACAGAATTATTACATCACAAAATAATAAGCCTTATGCAAAAACTCAACTAAACGCATCAGGAATATTAAATTTACAAAAAAATAACATAATCGGTTTCAATAATTTTAAAGTAAAAACACAAAATCCAACTGACGCAAAAATTTTTAATGTAATATTCAGAAAACCGTTTATGAAACAAGGAGTGTTTACTTCTGATTTAGTATTGAATGGAACTTCTTTAAACCCGAAAATTAAAGGGAAACTTGAAGTGACAAGTGTTGATATTCCATTTTTTGACTCAACAATTCGCGATGTAAATCTTGATTTTAGAAACGATAAAATTTTTGTTAAAAGTAGAGGAACTATCCTCACAAATGATATTAGTTTAAATGCGGTTATGCGCAACAAATTAACTCCTCCATACATTATAGAAAATGCAAAATTAAAACTTCCTGATTTAAATATGAACAAAATCACGGATACAATGCGTGATATGGAAGCGGAAGCTACAAGAAATAATCCACACACCGCAACTACTACCAACGTTCAAAATTTCGATATTTCTCAACTAATTATTCAAAAAGCAGAAATCGAGGCAGATAAAGTAAAAATTCGAAATATCAATGCTGACAACTTTATAGCAAATCTTAAATTAAATAAAAATGGATTGCTTGATATAAACAATTTCAAATTCGAAATAGCACAAGGCTCTGTATTCGGGCAATTTAAACACAGTTTAAAAAATCATCATACAAATCTAGATATCACATTAGACAAAGCAAACGCCGCAATTATGTCAGAAGCTTTATTTGACTTAAAAGGTCAGATATATGGTAATGTAAACGGTCATTTTGCATTAAACTGTAATGGTGATACGCAAGATGCTTGCTTTAAAACATTAGCAGGACGCGGAAACTTTAAAGTCGCAGACGGTAGAATGCCAAAACTTGGGTCTCTTGAATATTTATTAAAAGCAGGCAACCTTCTAAAAGGTGGATTTACCGGATTGTCAATAAATAGCTTGATAGACATTGTAACTCCTCTTAAAACCGGTAATTTTGAAAGCATTTCAGGAGATTTGCATATTGCAAACGGAATTGCAGATAAAATTAATATATATTCAAACGGAAATGACTTAAATATGTATATGACCGGTTCATACAATATTATTACATCTGTTGCTGATATGAATATTTACGGAAGCTTAACTAAAAATATAACAACAGTTTTCGGAAAAATCAAAAATGCATCACTTAATACGTTATTCAATACAATTCCAGGGATAAACGATTCGACTGAAAAATTGTTGTTACAAGAAGATATTGCAAAAATTCCAAACATAAAAAATGCAACAGATATTTACAGAATATTCTTTGTTGATATCAATGGTGATATCAATGGAGAAAATTACGTTAGAAGTTTCAAATGGGTTAAGTAGAATAAACTCAGTTATTTAAATAAAATGGGCTTTTCACTTCTCACATTTCATTTCTTACTCTTTATGGAACTGGATCGTTACCGCCTTCATGCCAAGGATGACATTTTGATATTCTTTTTAATCCAAGCCATCCGCCTTTTAATACACCATATTTTTCGATTGCTTGACGAGTATATTCTGAACATGTCGGATAGAAGCGACATACCGGTGGTGTATGACGTGAAATCTTTTGGTATATTGAGATTAAAAATAAAATTAGTTTTTTCATTTATTTAACCCTCTCTCGCATTTCTAATACTCACATACGTTCGTAAAGAATTACTTCCTCTTACAAAGAAAGACGGATAAATTATTGTTCCATCTGATAAGATTCACCAATTGTATCAATAGCTTCAACTTTGATATCCGTAATTAGTTCTGAATAAGAAATAACTACAATTGTTGGAATATGACGTTCTAACAATTGATACAAAGGCAATCTAATTCTTGGCGAGCATAAAATAACAGGTTGTTGTCCACATGCCTGATGAGCTCTCATCAACGTTGTAGCAGTTGTTTCTATTAATTCTTGAACTTGCATTGGGTTAAGTAAGAACATTGTTCCAAGTTCAGTTCTTTGGCAACTATCATCAAGAGTTTTTTCCCACTCAGGAGAAAGAGTAAGAGCATATAGCACCTTATCATCACCAACATTTGACAAACATATTTGACGCCCCAATGCAGCTCTCAAACGTTCAGACAAAATATCAGGCTCTTTTGAAAATCTTGCATAATCACAAAGTCTTTCAAATACAAATATAATATCTTTTATTGAAACTTTTTCTCTGATAAGGTTAACAAAAATTTTCCTTAAATCACTTGTAGAAATAATTGTTGGAACAAGGTCATTAACTAATGTCGGATCTTGAGAACGAACAAGTTCCATAAGCTTAAGAACATCGGTCTTTGTCATAACCTCGTCAACATGTTTTCTTACACATTCTTGTAAATGCGTAACAATTACATCGGTAGAATCAACTGCAGTAACTGAACGAGCAGTCTTTGCATCCTCAGGAGAAATCCAATATGCCTGAGTTTGGTAAGTTGGGTCAATACCAATAATTGCATCTTGAGGAACATCCTTTTTCATAGCATCCCACTGATCTGCAATTACCATCAATTTCCCGGGATATACATAACCAGTTGCAACAGTATTACCACGAATAGAAATCATATATTCATTTGCATCCAAAGCTGATGAATCCATAATCCTGATATTCGGCAAAATATAACCTAATTCATCTGTAACTCTCTGACGTAAGGCTGCTATTTTAGCAAGCAATTGGCCTTCTTGATCAGGATCGGCAATTACAAGCAAATTAGAACCTACCTGCAAACTTAAAACATCAACACCTAAACGTTCATACATCCTGTTAGGATTAACCAAATCCTGCATATTTTGACGAACATTTTCCAATTGTCCTAATTGCGATTGAACATCTGCATTAATTAAAGTAGAGAAACCTGCAACAAACAATCCGATTGCAAATAAGGTAAACGGTATCCACGGTAATCCTGTCCAATGACCCGTTAGTGCCAACAAGATTAAAAAGCTTGCAGCCAAAAACAAAGCATTCGGTTTACTTACAATTTGAGCCGTAACATCTGTACCTAAAGAATTAGCAGCAGAAGAACGAGTCATAAATACACCGGCAGCAATTGACATTAAAAGAGATGGTAACTGAGAAGCCAAACCATCAC
>CAKUQA010000119.1 GCA_934675225.1 uncultured Candidatus Melainabacteria bacterium
CTGTATGTCCAGGGTTTATTCAAACAGCCATGACTGCTAATTTGCCTAACATTGATGAATACTTGAAAGCTATTCCTATGAAACGTTTAGGTACACCGGAAGATATTGCTAAAACAGTTAAATATTTGGCTCTTGATGCTGACTATGTTTCTGGTCAAGCTATCGAAGTTGCCGGCGCATTGATTATTTAGAATTCTAGTGAAAAGTGAGTAGTGAAACGTGAAAAGATCATTTAGTTCGCTTCACTCAAAAATATATTTGGTGTGATAGTTCTTGTAAAAGTCTTTTTACTTCCCACATTTCACTTTCCACTTTATAAAAAAGTTAAGATTTTTAACAATATGAATGCCAGATTGTAAATTTCTTGCAAAAAAATCTTGCGTTAAGTATAATGTAAGAGAACAAATAGTATAGTAATACAAATAATTATGAGGAAATTAGAAATGAGTACATTTGAAAAAGTAAAAAAAGTTGTTGTAGATCAATTAAGCGTTGATGAAGCATTAGTTACTCCAGAAGCAAGCTTTACAGCTGATTTGGGTGCTGATTCTTTAGATACAGTTGAATTGGTTATGGCTTTCGAAGAAGAATTCGGTTGCGAAATTCCTGATGAAGAAGCTGAAAAAATCCAAACTGTTCAAGACGCAGTTAGCTACATTGATGCTCACAGCAAATAGGCTGTAGCTTAACTCAAGCTATGATGATGGGTTGTTCTCTTAAACTCGATTTCATCAACCGCTTGATTTGTTCATAAAAGTTGCGAGGGTGAAAATTTAATATTAGTTTTCCCCCTCGTATATTTAAAAGATAGTTAAAAAGGTAAAGAGATGACAAAAAGAAGAGTAGTTATCACAGGACTAGGGGCAGTTACACCGTTTGGTGTTGGTGTTGATAAATTTTGGAATAGTCTTGTTGAAGGGAAAAGCGGTATAAGTACTTCCGAGCTTATTGATATTAGTAAGCACGTTGTTAAAATTTCAGGTGAAGTTAAAGATTTTCACCCTGAAGAATATATTGAGCCAAAAGAAGCTAAAAAAATGGATAGATATATTCAGTTCGCTGTAATTGCAGCTGATGAAGCTATTAAAGATGCTAAATTGGACGAAGTAAAAGATGTTGACCCTTATAAAATTGGTGTTATGGTTAGTTCTGCAGCTGGTGGTTTCAGAACTTTTGAAGAAAACCATGTTAGAATTCTTGAAAAAGGACCTAATAAATGTTCTCCATTTACAATTCCTATGATGATTGTAAATATGGCATCAGGTCGTATTTCTATGAGACACGGTTTTAAGGGTATTAATAAAGTAGTTGTTTCCGCTTGTGCAACAGGTACTCACACTGTAGGTGATGCTTTCAGATCTATCCAATATGGTGATGCAGATATTATGGTTGCCGGTGGTTGTGAAGCTACTATTTGTGATGTTGGTATTGGTGCTTTCTCAAGCGCAAGAACTCTTTCAAAACGTAATGACGAACCTACAAAGGCTTCTCGTCCTTGGGATATTGAAAGAGATGGTTTTGTAATGTCTGAAGGTGCAGGCGTTCTTATTCTTGAAGAATATGAACATGCTAAAAAACGTGGCGCAAAAATTTATGCAGAAGTTGTTGGCTATGGTCAAACAGGTGATGCTTATGATGTTGTTGCTCCGGATCCAAACGGGCAAGGTGCAATTCACGCTATGCAATTTGCATTGGAAGATGCAGGTATGAAACCAACAGACGTTCAATATATCAACGCTCATGGTACAAGTACAGGTTTGGGTGACGTTGCTGAATCAAAAGCTATTGAATATGTATTTGGTGACAAAGATACAAACAAAGACTTGTTAGTAAGTTCTACAAAATCTATGCATGGTCATTTGTTAGGTGCAACAGGTGCTGTTGAATGTATAGCTTGTGTTAAAGCTATTAATGAACATATTGTTCCTCCTACAATTAATCTTGATAATCAGGACGAACATGTTGCAAACTTAGATTATGTACCACATAAAGCAAGAAAAGCTGATATTCATGCTGCATTGTCAAATTCTTTTGGATTTGGCGGTCAAAATGCTTCTCTTGTAATTAAAGAAGTTAAATAAATAACGTAAATATATATTGTGATGTAAGCTCCTTTTCGTAAGGAGCTTTCTTTTTGTTTTATAATATTTGTTTTTTGTTTATAATGATTTTCAAATAGGAGATAATTATGTTTGAAATTGATAAAACTAAGTGTATTCATTGTGGATTATGTATCAGAGATTGTTCTGCAAAAGCGTTACAATTTGATGAAGATAAGTTCCCTATAATAAATGAAAAACGTTGTTTTAAATGTCAGCATTGTTTGGCTGTTTGTCCTGTAGAAGCATTGAGTGTATGTGGAAAAGCTCCTGAAAATTCTGATAAAATATATGAACAAAATCCTGATATGATTTTAAATTTAATAAAATCAAGACGTAGTTGCAGACATTATAAACAAGAAAACTTGTCACCTGAAAAATTAACGAAATTGAAAGATATGCTCAAATATGTTCCGACAGGAGTAAATTTCCATAAACTTCATTTTGCTTTTATTGATGATATTGAGGTTATGAATGAGTTTAGAAATCATGTAAATACTAATGTTATGAATGCTTTAACAGTAAAACCTGTAAAAGTTATTGCTAAAAAATTTAGTAGATATTCAAAAATGTTTTTAGCAGGAGAAGATGTTTTATTTAGGGGAGCGCCACATTTGGTTGTGGTTTCTGCTCCGGACAATGCGCCGTGTAAAAATGTTGACCCATTTATAGCACTTAGTTATTTTGAACTTTATGCAAACAGCATGGGAGTTGGTACGTGTTGGTGCGGACTTGTGCAGTTTTGTATAAAAGTTATGCCGGAAGTAGTAGAATATTTAGGAATTCCAAGTGGTTACAAACCTGCTTATGTAATGCTTTTTGGAGAACCTGATATAAAATTTGCAAGAACAATTCAGCCTGAATCATTTGAGATTGTTTCTGTAAAACAGGGGAAATTTAAAAAATTTGGGATAATTGATAAGATAAAAAATTTGTTAAATTTAAAAAGTTTTCATTAACATAATTTGCAAATAAAAACAATAAAAAAAAGACCTCGTTAGAGGTCAAGGTTGGTTATTTTTGGTTATGTTATAGTTTTAATTAATCTTTGGTTTTACATTTTTTATAATTATCCTGAAAGTAAATATTTGCCTAATTGCAGTTAAAACTTTACAAAACTTTATGATATTATATGAATATGTTTGAAAGTTTAAGAAAAATTTTTCTATCTAAAATACTGCGCAGAAAATATTATAGAACCGGAAAGTGCAACGCGTGCGGAAAATGCTGTACGCAAATATACGTAAAACATTACAAACACGTTGTTCAAGATGAAAAAGAATTCGAAAGACTTCAATACTTGCATAGATTTTATACGTATTTAAAAATTATTGGGAAAGATGACATTGGCTTAATTTTTGAGTGCCAAAACCTTGATACTGAAACCCACAAATGCAAAATTCATAAAACACGCCCGGGAATATGCAGAAGATACCCCCAAGAAGAATTATTTTCTATGGGGGGTGCATTGTCTGATGACTGTGGTTACAAAATGGAGCCTATCGTTCCTTTTTGCGAGGTCTTAGAAAAAACTGCAAAGAAAATGAAAGATTAGTCTAATTTAACATCAGTATTGTTTAATTCTACGATATCAAAATATTTTTCCATTTTTTCTTCAATCGGTGCTTTCATATTATGCAAAGGTTTTGGATTTTTATCTAAACCCACTTCAAGTTCACCATTAAAAGTATGTAAAAACATTCTATCATCACCACTTTTACTGCCTACTAAAATAGATGTATCCATATCCGGCCTATCACAAATAACATCTGCAACTTTATTAAGTGTTTCAATAGTTTTATTACCATTTGCACTATCAATAGCATCTCCACCGATAATCCAAGCTGTTAATTTACCTCTGGCTTTTTGTTTTAATTTATCTATTGATTTTGTAATGTCACATAAAAACTCATCTATATTAGTACCATTTATAGAAATATGTTTTAAGACATCATTTTTTTCATTTCGAACCAAAACCGCCA
Source organism: uncultured Candidatus Melainabacteria bacterium (assembly GCA_934675225.1). GTDB lineage: Bacteria > Cyanobacteriota > Vampirovibrionia > Gastranaerophilales > Gastranaerophilaceae > Stercorousia. The sequence goes on from CAKUQA010000119.1 coordinate 4,082, forward strand.
ATTTACCGGCATCAGCTTCTGATGTATATATTTTTCCATTTGAAAGCCTACACTTGTTTTTTTCCGAAAGATGTTGACCTGCACGGATTGCAATTTCATTTGCTGCATCATATTTTTTTGGGGATAAAATCAAGGTTGAATGTCCTTGAAAACTAACATTATTCATAAATTTGTAACTCCTTTTTCATATACATGAAAAATGAACAAAAAATTTTTTGCTACTTTCCGGTAATGAAATTTTGTGCATTGTAGTTTAAGCTGATTATACAGAATATAATGAAAGGTTGGTAAATATGAAAAAGATAATATTAACACTCGGATTAATAATGATTTCACTCCCTGCATTTGCGACTTGTCCAATAACAGGCGGTGCGTGCACTGCGTTTTCAAATTTTGAGTCTAAACCTTTACAACAAAAATATCTTCCGAACCACATAAATGAAATCCAAAAACCAAATGCTTTTCAACCAAGCTATGTTGTCCCGTATTACAACGAACTGATTAACACAGAAACAAGCAACACTACAAAACCTCCTTCAAGTGATTATAATTCTAATTGTCAATTTGGTGTATGTTTACCGGGAGTTGAAGGTGGCGGAAGCGTATTGGAATATTAGACAATTTTTTTGAAAAACGCAAAAAGGAGTATTTTGTTTAAACCAAAATACTCCAATTTATTATTTTTATAAACTTTTTCTTATTTTTTCAATGACGCTTTAACTTCGCTCAAACACTTTGCTAATTGGTCAGGACAACTGGTTGGTTTATCTCCGCATGTAATACCGGAAAATTTTTCAATTACATCATCAATCTGCATTCCTTGAACCAAATGTTTTATACCCATCAAGTTTCCCGGGCATCCACCAAGAAAATCAACATCAACAATTGTTCCATCATCATTAATTTTAACTTGCATTAATCTGCAACAAGTTCCATGTGTTTCGTATTGAATAATTTTTTCCATTAAATTTCCCTCTTATACTTTTTTTACTTATATTATATTGACAAATACAAAATATGCAATAAAAATAATTATATGAAAAAATTTTTGTTAATTCTAATAATACTTATCTCTCTACCTTGTAGTGCTGAAACAATTTTGACAGGTGGAGTAAATTACAATGTTGACACCGCGAGACAAGAACTACTAAACACCCCCGTAAAAAAACTTAGTCCGGAACTTGTCAGTGAAAATATCATTGATAAAGATTTTAATGAAAACCAAAAATACGCATTACAAGGAAATATTGACCTACAAGACAGAACCCTAGCCTTCTTTTCGGATTCAACTTATGCC
>CAKUQA010000120.1 GCA_934675225.1 uncultured Candidatus Melainabacteria bacterium
GTCTATTTCTCATAGAGCAGTTATGTTTGCAACACTTGCAAAAGGAAAATCAATTATAAAAAACTTTTCCAAAGGACAAGATCCTTTATCTTCACTAAAAATTTGTCAAGCACTTGGAATTGATGCAAAATTTGATAAAGATTTAATTATTCATTCCAATGGCTTACTCATAGCTCCAAACAAAGACCTAGATTGCGGAAATTCCGGAACAACAATGCGCCTAATGACCGGAATTTTGGCAGGACAAAAATTTTCTTCAGTCCTCGTTGGAGACACAAGTTTATCAAAACGCCCAATGAAACGTGTCATAGAACCTCTTTCACTTATGGGAGCTAATATTTTATCTAATGAGTTCAAAGCTCCATTAGAAATAAATGGTACAAAACTCCATTCGATTGATTATACTTCGAAACTTGCATCTGCTCAGGTAAAATCTTGTATTTTGCTTGCCGGTCTGAATACTGAAGGTAAAACAAGTTTTACAGAACCGTATATTTCGCGCAATCATACAGAAATTATGCTCAAATATATGGGAGCTAATATCTTAACGGATAGAAATAAAGTTACAATAGAAAAATCAACCTTAGAACCTAAAATTATTGAAATTTGTGGAGATATATCCTCCGCTGCATACTTTATTGTAGCAGGTCTAATAGTTCCTAACTCAAAAATAATTCTTAAAAATGTCGGTCTAAACCCAACACGAACAGGCATTCTTGAAGTTGCGAAAAATATGGGCGGAAGCATAGAAATCTTAGATAAAAGAAATATCTCAGGAGAAGAAGTTGGAGATATTCAAATTTCTTATTCTCAACTTAAATCCTGTACAATAGAAGGAGATATAATTCCTCGCCTAATTGATGAATTGCCTGTAATTGCAGTTTTGGCAACTCAAGCAGAAGGAACAACTGTCATTAAAGATGCTCAAGATTTGAGAAACAAAGAGTCTGATAGAATTAAAGCTGTCGTAACAGAGTTAAAAAAACTCAAAGCTGACATTGAAGAAACTCCGGATGGATTTATTATAAATGGAAAAACATCATTATCCGGTAATTGTGAAGTAGAAACCTATCATGACCACAGACTGGCTATGAGTTTGTACGTTGCAGGACTTATTTGTCAAAAACCTATCAGTATAAACGGTTTTGAGTGGGTTGACATATCTTTTCCGGAATTTGACTTATTATTTAATTCCCTAAAATAAGCCTTAATATTTATTAAGAAATATTAAGTATGCTTATTCTAATTTAGCAATTTTTTCTAACAAAAATTTTTTATATATACAAGGTTAGGTTATATTGAAAGGTTAGAAATTATGTCAGGGGTTAACGGAACAAATTATTTGTATGGAATGAACAATCCTTATGCGATGAATTCAATGATGAATCCTTATGCATCTTCAATGAATGATGATTTTATGGCTCAATCAGCTTTTGGTCCATCTTATATGCAACAATATCAACAAGCTGCAAATTATCCAACAGCATTCCAAGGCTATCAACAAGCTCAAACAGATGAATTTCAAAAACAAGGTGGAGGCACAGCTTTGACACCCGCTCTTGTAACAGGTACTATTGCCGGTGGAGCAACAACTGCAGGAATTTATAACTTTGCAACAAGCCCGATTAAAGATGGCAAAGTAGACCAAAATCTTTTAAACATCTTAGGAAAGCAAAACGTAGAAGAAACTGCCGTAAAGAAATTTGAAGAATTATATCAAGCTAAAGCTCAAAAAGTTTATGACATAATAGGTGTTGCTGATACAAAACAATACAACGCAGTAAACGATTTAGCAAAAGTTGCAAAATTGGAAGATTTACCGGAAAACACAAGAAAACTTCTTCCTGCATCTATTCAAACACCGGCAGAAGCAAAAGCAGCAATAGACTTAGCAAAACCGGAACTTGAAAAAATTGATACCAAAAAACTTTCAAAATCTGCTGCAATTTTTGCAAACAACGAACACTCTGTTGAATTCAATCAAAGAAAAATAGACAAATTAAATCAAATTTTAGAAAAAGTAAAAACTTTGAAAAAAGATGCAACAGTTGCAGATATTGAAAAATTCTTTATAGACAATGCAGAAACATTTAAACTTAAAGGAACTGATGCAGAAATCAAAGTAAAAGCTTCTAAATTAGCTGCTCAAATCGGAACTCAAGAAAAACTTTTAGACAGATATCAACATGGAATTAATGCCGGAAAAGCACAAATCGAAAAAATCAACTTAAACCTAGAAGATCAATTTAAATCTCACTGGGATGAAAGTGCAAAAGCTTTCAAAAAAGATACACCTGAAGCTTTGACAAAAGCATATAAAAACTTTAAATGGAATAAAGCCGGAAAATTTGGAGCTATTGCAGCAGGTGCAGGTCTTTTACTCGGCTATCTTTTCGGCAAAAACGCTTAATCCTTTTACATTCCCCTCTCCCCCCTTACAATATAACCCAAATAAGAACATTCGCTGATTTTAGCGAATGTTCTTGTTAATATGAATTACTTAACAAGAATTTTATTTTCAACTAAAACAGTTTTTGGAATTTCAAAACCAAACACACAATTTTTATCTTTATCACTACTTGCATATACTCGACCGTTATGAGCATCAATAATCTGTTTTGATAAATATAAACCAAGTCCTGTACTTGTTTTTATCGATTTTGAATTTTTAACATGTTTGTATTTTTCAAAAATTTCTTTCATCTGTTCTTCATTTATATATTCTGACTTATTATGAACTTCAACTTTTATGTTATTTTCTGCTTCTGAAATAAACACATTAACAGAAGAATTTTTAAATCCATATGTAATGGCATTTGTCAACAAATTTATCAGAACTCTTTTTATTTGAACTTTATCTGCCACAATCTGACTTGAATTTAATTTAGTATTTATAACTATTTTTTGACCTCGTTCTGCTAACAAATTTGATAATCCTCTGGTTGTTTCATTCAAAACCTCAACAATATCAAAGTTAACAGGAGTTATTTTAGTCAAACCGTTATCGTACAAATATGTATCTAATATTGTAAAAATCAAATCATACATATATTTACAAGAACCTTTAATTTGATAAACCATTTCCTTTTGTTCATCTCCAAGTTTTCCAAAAGATTCATTCAACAACAAATCAAGTGCTCGAATTTGAGCAATTGTTGGCGTTTTTAAATCATGGGTCAATGTTGCAATAAATGTATTTTTTCGTTCTTCCATCTCTTTGACATCATCAATTATTCTAAAAATTACAACAATACTGGAAATATTATTCATTTCATCCAAAACCGGAACTTTCACAATACGAAACCAATGACCTTGTCCATTAATCAATTCCTCATATCGTTCACAAGTTACAATTTCTTTAGTTGCTAAAAGCTTCTTATCTTCTTCAATACAGTTTTGAGGATTAGCAACAAACTCATAAGAATTTTTTCCAACAAGTTTCTCTCGTTTTGCAGAAAACATATCTGCAAGAACTTCATTAGCCAAAATTATATTTCCATCAACCGACTTCAAAAAAACTACAAACGGACAATTATTTATAATGGCCGTCAATTGTGAATGTTGTCTTATTAATTTCTTTTCTAAATTAGTAGTTTCGATTTTTGACAAATATCTTAGATACAATGTTACAAGCGCAACAAACGCTGAAATTTTAAAAGCATCAACGAAAGACAAAACAACATTCGGCAAAACATTTGGCGACACTAGGGCATAAAACAATATTATTATAGTTAACACCAAAACAATTGCTTTTTTCTCTTTCAACATTTTCCAAACTCCATGTTGTTCATTTTCTTATCAATTAATACTATAGACAAATTTAAAATTTAATTACCCAACAGTCTAAAATATTACTAAAAAAAAAGATTTAAAAATTTATATCACTTTTGCATACCCATAAGTATCCTACAAATATATATATTTTTTTGCAAAAACTTCACATTTTTTAAAAAAATTGATATTGAGAAATATCATTTCCTTCTAACTTTAACAATTCCATTTTTTTATCTAACCCACCTGCATAACCCGTCAAATTATTATTAGCACCTATAACTCTGTGACAAGGTATTATTATCGAAATCGGATTATGTCCGACAGCTCCACCTATAGCCTGTGCAGAGATACATTTCATCTCCTTGCTTTTGGCTAATTTTTTTGCAATTTCACTATACGTTATTGTTTCTCCATACGGAATTTCTTGTAAAATATTCCAAACATCAACTCTAAAATCAGAGCCATTTAACTTAATTTCAGGCATAAAAGTTGGTTGTTTCCCACTAAAATAAATATCTAACCAACTTTTTACATTTTCAAAAACCTTTAAATTCTTTTCAACATACTTTTCAGAAAAATTTTCACAATAATATTTTTCACCTTCAAACCACAATCCAACTAAAGCATCTCCATTACTACCAAGAGTTATTCTACCCAAAGGTGACTCATAAAAATAAACATAATAACATTCTTGCTTCATAGGTTTATATTACCAAAAACAAAAAAAGATGTGTATATTATAATACACATCTTTTTAAATACGTTTTGTTATTATTTTATTTTGATTTATCAGAAGAAACTTTTTGTCTTTTTACCTTGCCATATTGTTCAATTTTTGCATCGAATAAATGATTATAATATGCTTTTGCATCTTTTGCTCGGTAATTAGAATTAAGTTTTTTATCATTTGCAATTTTAGCTTCTGCCTTATCCAAAACTGCAATAATATCTTGAACTTCAAACATACGAGTATCATCCTCATTACGTTTTTTCAACATATAATTAACAAATTTTTTGTTTTGTCCATTGATTTTAGAATACAATACTAAAGCATCCTTATTAGAAGAACCGCTTTTCATTTTGCCAACCATTCTATCAACTTTTCTTGTATCAGCAATTGATGCAAATATTTCAGGAAGCATGCTCATTCTAATTTGAGTTGCTTTTTTACTAAAATCTTCTTGTTGATGATTAAATGTTTTTTCTCCTAATTTAGTTTTAACAAAAGACACAACTTTTTCTTTTAAGATTTGTCGTTTAGCAGATTTTGAAACAACATTAAGCGTTGGAGCTTCATAAGCTTTTTTATCAGACAATTTTTCTACTTGTTTTGGTAAAACTGTTTGAACTTTCGCAACCTCTTGTGAAGGAACTTCTTTTTCTTTTTTTACAGGAGCCGGTTGTTCTTTAGCTTTTGAAACCTCTTGTTTTACAACTGGTTTAACTTCCGTTTTTAATGAAGTTTTTGGAGCAGGTTGTAATGCTAATTTTGGAGCTTCAACTATTGGTTTGGCATCAGGAGTTATTGCATCTCGCAATTTATTTATACCATTTTTAGCTCTAATGCAAAATTTATCAAACATAGTTCGTCTTTTATTATAACC
>CAKUQA010000121.1 GCA_934675225.1 uncultured Candidatus Melainabacteria bacterium
GTAGTTTAATTTATGGCAGATAATATGACAATCGGACCTGCACTTTCAATCGGTGGAAATACAGTCCAAGTAACTCAAAAAGGTAAAATTCAAGTCACAAATGCTAGAGGCAAAGTAAAAACTTTATCTCAAGACCAATTTAAAAAGCAATTAATCAAAAACGCTGACAATATTGAAGCCGGACGCGATTTTGAATTTAAAAAAGACCATAAAGTTGCTAAAATTGTAGGTTTAGGTGTTGCAACAGCAGCAGCTGTAACAGGTGTTATTTATCGTAAGGATATCGCAAAATATGCTAAAGATTTCACTTGGGCTAAATTCAAAAAAGATATTAAAAGTTTATTTTCAAAAATCAAAAAAGATAACAAAAAGCCGGAAAGTTCTTTTACACAAAGCAATAGACTAGGTATAGAATATGAAAACGAAGCTCATAGAAATTATGTATTCTCTGATGCCGTTGATACAATCAACCTTGACGCTAAAACAAGAGAACAACTAAAGAAAGATGCTGAAAAAGCTTTTGAAAAAGAATCGGAAGAATTAATTCCACACAAATATGTAAAAAGGGATAAAGAAGGCACTCCAATTGGAATAATGAATAAAACAGAAAGAAAAGCTTTTGATAGAGCTCAAAAGAGAGCTACAGAAGCTGAGCCTGCTACTCCAAAACCGGTGAAAACAAAGGTTGACCCTAAAATGCGAGCTAAATGGTTAAAAGCTCATCCTGAATTAGCAGGAACAAAAAGCAAGAAAAAATAAAAAATCATAAAAATTATACAATTCAAAAAATCACCTCTAAAAATTGGGGTGATTTTTTTATGTTATCATTTAAGTTATGAAAATTTCTATCATTACAGCAAGTTATAACTATGAAAATTTTATTAAAGATACAATTCAGTCTATTCTTAATCAAACTTATCAAGACTGGGAATTAATTGTTATTGATGATTGCTCTACAGACAATTCTGTAGAAGTTATAAAATCATTTAAAGACGACAGAATAAAATTAATTGTAAATGAAAAAAATCTTGGACTTGCTGCAACTGTTAGGCGCGGAATTGAAAATGCAACAGGAGAGTGGATTGCTTTTTTGGAAAGTGATGATATTTGGGAAAAAGATTGCTTGGAAAAAAGAGTTGAAGTTGCAAAAAAATATCCTGATATCGGTTTGATATTTAATTCTGTTGAAATGTTTGGAGAACAAAAAAAATTAGACAGGCTTAAAAAAGTTATAGAAGCGAATGTTAAAAGGCTTAAGAAAAATACTTTTCCTACAAATATTTTTAAACAAATAATTTATTTTAATGTAGTACTGACTTTTTCTGCAGCTATGATAAATTCAAAAGTTTTGCTTGAAACAAATACAACTGTGGATAAGGAACTTGATTGGTGGATGTTTATACATCTTGCAAGAAATTATGATGTTTATTACATTCCGGAACCGCTAACAAAATGGCGTATGCATTCTGATAGTTATATAAATAAAAAATCTAAGAAAGTTTCTATTCCTATAAATTTGCAATCAATGGTTGATATTTATAAAACAGAAAAAGAACCTGCACTTATTTGGGATACTTTGTTAGTTTTATATAGAGAAAAAGGGCGTTTAGTCAGAAAATTGAAATCCATAATAGGATTACCGTTAAGAGAAGAATATATGGAATATAAATTTGTAAAATCTTTGCAGAAATTTTTTAATAAGTAATGGAGAGTGTAAATATAATATTGCAAAAATTTTATCAAAATTTTTTTCGTTTAGGGAAATCTTAATTTGGGTGCGAAGTAAGTTTTTTCTTATCAAATCAATAGGATAATTTGTTTGGTTTAATACTTCTTCCCAATTATCGGTAAGTGTTATTGCATTATTTTTTTTGCGTAAAACACTGCATTTAACAAACGGAATTTTATTTTTAATTATAAGTTTTTGCCAGAAACATATTAAAGCTTGATAAGAATAATCTTTTATATATTCAGCGCTTTTAAAATTATTTTGATAAAGTAATTTGGACAAACCAACTTCGTATTTAGAAATAATATCTTGTTTGGAATTTTGCAAAGTTATAGATTTAATAAAGTTTTTAAAAATCGGGTTAAGAAATATCTGTTTTTTTAATGCAATAAAGTAACTTTGAATATGAGAGGATTTTGTAAAAATCTGTTTTATAGAAGATTGATATGCATAATTGCTTTTTGTAATTCCCCAAAAATCACAATCCCTTTTTTCCATTTCTGCAAAAACTTCCAAAATCGGATAAATCGGGCCATAACAACTATCATTTGCGAAAATTAATTCATCATATTTCTCCAAGTTCGGTTCCAGGTACAAAAAACCCCTTTTGTAAGAACCAAAATCATATTCATTGTGATTTTCGGATATACAATGAATTGCAAGTCCATCCAGTTTTGCAAGTTCTGATTGCGCCAATTGCTGACAAGAAACAAAAACTACATCACAATTTGCCTCCTTCAAAGCTTTTATATAATAAACAACATAGTCATCAATAATACTATCTTTATCATAATGCGCAAAAACTACAGCTCTTTTCATACAAAAATTGTAGCATAAAAATTTGTAATTCGTTTGGGTTTGTAGTATTATTCAATCAAAGATAATATTTAATCGAGAGGGAAATATAAAAATGCAAGTATCATTAAATTGGTTAAACGAATTTGTTGATTTATCAGATATAGAAGTAGCACAAGTTGCTCATGAATTGACTATGAGCGGATTAGAGGTTGAGGCTGTTGAAGAATTAAAACCTCAGTTTACTAATATCAAAACAGTAAAAATCGAAAAAATTGATAATCACCCAAACTCTGACCATTTACATCTTGTTACCGTAAATACAGGTGCTGGTTTAAAAACAGTAGTTTGTGGAGCTCAAAATATTGCGGTAGGTCAAATTATTCCTTATGCTTCTGTTGGTTCACAAGTTTTGGACAGAAAAACCGGTGAAATGTTTACACTTGCTCCGGCAACAATCAGAGGAGTTGAATCGCAAGGAATGCTTTGCTCTGCTGATGAACTTGGCGTTGCTGAAAGAAATTACCAAGAAGAAGATGGAATTCTTGTATTAAATAGAATTTTCCCAAATGTTGAAATTGGTGCGGACGTAAAAGATGTTTTAGGATTTGAAAAAGATTATATCCTAGATGTTGCTCCAACTGCAAACAGGGGAGATCAAATGTCAGTTATTGGAGTTGCAAGAGAATTAAGCGCTATATTTGATAGACCTTTAAAATTTTCTCCTATTGAATGCACAAAAGATTTAGCTACAGACAAATTTAAAGTAGAAATTAAAGATACAGACGTTTGTAAATACTATTCAATTGGGGTTTTGAAAAACATCAAAATTAAACCGTCTCCGGAATGGATGCAAAAAAGACTTCTAGCGTCAGGTGTTCGTGCAATAAATAATGTTGTTGATATTACAAATTATGTAATGTTGGAATATGGTACACCATTCCATGCATTTGATTTAGATAAGTTAAATGGTTATTTATGTGTAAGACGAGCTCAAGAAGGTGAAAAAATTGTTACACTTGACAGTGTTGAAAGAACTTTAACGACCGATAGCGTACTAATTGCTGATGAAACTAAAGGAGTTTGCCTTGCAGGTGTATTTGGTGGAGAAAATTCTGAAATTGATGACAATACCAAAAATATTGCGTTAGAAGCTGCATATTTTACTCCGGCAAGCAATAGAAAATCAGCAAGAAGTGTTGGTTATCGTTCAGAAGCTTGTGCAAGATTTGAGCGTGGTGTTGATATTGAAGCTATAAAACCTGCTTTAATGCGAGCTATGCAATTGTTAGTAGAATTGGCAGATGCTGAAGTTGAAGGAGTTGTTGAAGTCGGTAAAAATGAATTGGAACCAATTGAAATTACTTTGCGTTATTCACAAATTAAGAGAATTTTAGGCTGTGAAATCCCTTCAGACAAATGTATTTCGATTTTAGAAAAGCTCGGGTTTAAAAATTTGGGTGGAAATGATGCCGCTGCAAAATTTTTAGTTCCTTCTTTCAGAGCTGGTGATGTAACTCGTGAAATCGATTTAATTGAAGAAATTGCAAGAATTAATGGTTATGATAAAATTACACCAACTTTGCCTTCTAAAAATCAAACTCCTGAAATCACTTTAGAAGAAAAAGTTATTAAAAAAGTAAATGAATTAATGCTTTCTTCAGGTTTGGACGAAATAATTACAACATCATTAATTGGTAAACCATTATTGGATAAATATATGCAATCTTTTGATGAAACTAAAGCTGTAAAAGTTTTAAATTCTGCCAGTGATGAAAGTACAATGCTTAGACAAACTATGGCAGCAAGTGTTTTGAATTGTATGAAATACAATTACGATAAAGCGCAAAAGAGTGTTTGGGCTTATGAAATCGGAAAAACTTATATAGTTGAAAATTCTGCGGATGAAAAATCTTCCGGAGTTAAAGAGTCAAGAGTTTTGGCAGGTGTTTTGACTGGTGAAGTTGAAAATTCAAAATGGCAAATTAAAACACATACTGATTTCTATACTCTTAAAGGTATTATTGAAAAATTGTTCAATGAATTGGGTGTAAATAAAAGAATTAAATTAACACCTTGTGAGGATGTTGACTATATGCACCCTTACAGAACTGCAAAAGTTAACGTTTTAGGTAAAAACTTGACTTGTATCGGATATTTTGGACAAATTCATCCGATTTTAAAAGATAAATTAAAAATTAAAGGTCAAGATGTATTTATGTTCGAAATTAATCTTGATGCATTGATTTCAATTATCAAAGAACATACCGTCAGATTTAAAAAACTTCCTCAATTCCCTGAAGTTCGCCGTGATTTAGCGTTCGTAATTAATGAAGACGTAACTTTTGACGATATTCAAAGAGTTATTAAAGGTGCTGTTCAACAAAATATCTTTAAGGGAAGCGAAGTATTTGACGTATATCAAGGCGAAAACATTGAAAAAGGGTTTAAGAGCTTGGCATTCCGTATAAAAATGCAGGATGAAAATGCAACTTTGACTGATGAAGTTATTGACCGTCAAATGAACAATGTTCGTGCAAAACTTCAAAAAACTTATTCTGAAATCAGTTTTAGAGAATAGTTTTTTGAAAAAGTAATTTGCTACAGAGTATACTTTGTGCGAAAAGGAATAAAAAATGAGAAAATTTTTATTAATATTAGCAATATTGTTATTATTACCTATAAAAGCTTTCAGTGCCGATGTTGTACCTCAATATGTCAGTATGCGTTATACAAACACTTTAGGACTTTATCAGGCACCAAATGAAATAATTCTTTATAGTGAACCTTCTGAAGCGTCAACACTTGTGCATAGTATAAGCTGGAT
>CAKUQA010000122.1 GCA_934675225.1 uncultured Candidatus Melainabacteria bacterium
AGGTTTCACAATATTAGAAATAATATTGCTTTATATCGCAAAAATGCCATTATTTGATGCTATCTGTAATTCTTTGTCAACATTATCAGCAGCCGGGTTTTCTCCAAATCCGGAGAGTATAATGGGATATCATTCTGTCCATATAACTTGGATTGTTTTAATATTCATGTTCTTTGCCGGAGCAAGTTTTAACTTACAGTATAAAGTTTTAGCTCAAAAAAATCCGTTACTTTTGTTTAAAAACGAAGAATTCAGACTCTACACAACTCTTGTTTTACTTATGGGAATTCTAATAACCATATCACTTTGTATAAACAACAACTTTGGCTTTTTCAAAAACTTTACAGATGCTTTATTTCAAGTAATAAGCATAGCAACTTCTACAGGGAGCGCTAGTACTGATTTTATTCAATGGAATTACACATCTAAAGCCCTACTGTTTGTTGTTATGTTTATGGGCTCTTGTGCCAGCTCTGCAGGTGGTGGTATTAAAATGGCAAGGTGGCTTGTTGTATTTAAAACAATGAAAAGTGAAATCACTCGAATTTTACACCCAAATGCAATTATTAATATTAAAGTTGACAACAAAACTGTACAACCGGAAGTTGCCAGACAAATTATTGTTTATGTGTTTTTCTATTTCTTGATATTTGCAGGTATGGCTGTTCTTTTATCAATATTTGAAGGCGATACGGTACTTGGTTTAACCGGAGCTATAACTTCTCTTGGAAACATTGGCCCAGGACTGGCTCCTTCAATCGGTCCAATGGGAAATTTTGACAGCTTACAGGCTTTATCAAAAATTGTTATGATTATTGGAATGTTTGTAGGTCGTCTTGAATTAATTCCTTTTTTAGTTATGTTCCAAAGAGATTTTTGGAAAGCCTAAAACATATAGTAGAAAAATCTACTTCTTGCAAATGATTAATTTGAACAAAAATTATGTTTTAATCGTTACCATATTGTAATGAGGATTTCCAATTTGAAATTTAATAAAAAAATTGTCATATTAGTATTGAGCATTTATTTATCAACAACTTCAGTTTTTGCAATAGAAGAAAAAATGAGTATTGAAAAACACGCTGTTTTAAATATAAAAGATTGTGTTGAAATTGCTCTGCAAAATAGTCCTAAAATAAAAAAAGCTCGTTATAATTATGGAATTGCCAAAGGAAATGTTGGAATTGCAAAATCCGGATACTTCCCGACATTAGGAGTTGGAACAGGGTACAATATTACAGAGAACCGCACAAGCAAAGCAAATACAAGTAGCAATATTTACTCCGCAGAAGCAAGTATTAATCAATTATTATGGAATTTTGGGAAAATAAATGCAAATATAAACATGTATAATTTTAACAAAGATGCCGCACTTTATGAATTTGAAAATACTGTACTTGAGACAATATTTAACGTAAAAACAAACTACTATGGAGTACTTGCAGCAAAAGCTACAATGGACGTAAATAGAGCTAATGTCCAAATAAATGAAAGAAATTATCAAAGAACAAAAGCTTACTTTGATGAAGGTATTAAATCCAAAATAGATTTAGTTAATGCAGAAGTTTATCTTTCTGATTCCAAAGTAACACTTGTTGACTCTGAAAAAAACTACCAAAACGCAATTGTCAAATTAAATAATTCAATGTATATTGCTTTTGCCCCTGAATATGAAATAGAAAACACTGAAACATTTAATTTTCAAAACAACTACGCGCCTGTAAGTCTTGAAAAAATTGACGAGAAGAAAGATTTAAGCACTCCTCCTAAAGATGTTAGTAATGCTTTTTTGACTTCTCAAGTCGAGAAAATAAGCGTTTTAGACAATTATAAATTTGAGCCATTTCCATATACATTTGAAGAATCCGTAAATTTGGCTTATAAAAACAGACCTGACTTAAAAACATATAACTCTAGCTTAAATGCTATGAAAGAAGCACTAAAATATACAAAACGAGAATATTTACCTGAAATATCCGCCTCCGCAGGTTATGGATATCGAGACAAATACAACTCAAATTCTTTTAACATTGGTGTTAATCTTTCAAGTTCCGTAAACATAAAAGGTCAAAAACATAAAATTGACAATGCCCAAATTCAAGTACAACTTGCCGAAAACGAAATAGACCAAGCTAAACAAGATATTTATTTTGAAGTTCAAAATTTATATATCAATATGATACAACTTGAAAAACAAATTCCATTACTTGCCGTGAAAGTAAAACAAACCCTAGAGAATTTTGAACTTGCAGACGGAAGATATGCTGTAGGCTTAGGAGACTATATTCAACTACAAGATGCAAAGGTCAATTATAATAATGCACAAGTTTCCTATGTTCAAACAGTCTATAACTATAATGTAGCAAGAGCTAATTTAGAAAAAGCCATTGCATTACCACAAAGCGTTACAACAACAATTGAGGATAAAAAACAAAAATGATAAGTTTTGAAAAACTAAAAAATTTAAAAATAAAAAAAAGATATATTGCAACAACTCTTATCATAGCAGCTGTTGCAGTTGTAGGAATTGCCGGAATAAGTAAAAGCAAAGAAGTCAAATACGACACAAAAGATATTGAACGCTGTACAATTACGCAAGTCGTAGAGGCATCCGGAACAATTAACCCGGTAAACACAGTTAGCGTTGGTTCTACTGTTTCAGGATTAATTAAAGAAATATATGTAGACTATAATGATGTTGTAAAAAAAGGACAAATTTTAGCTCAAATTGACCCTGCAAACTTTATAGCACAAGTCCAACAAAACCAAGCCCAAATTAATAATGCGAGAGCAAATCTTCAAAAACTTCAAGCTATTGCAAATTATGACCAAAAACAGTATACAAGATATAAAAATCTTTATGCAAAAAATTTCGTAGCAAAAAGCGAACTTGATGAAAAATTAAGTACATATCAATCTGATTTAGCGCAAATGAATGCAGCCCGAGCACAAATAAATCAATATCAAGCTTCTTTAAAAACAGCTCAAACAAACTTAGGGTACACCAAAATTATTGCACCTGTTGATGGCACAGTAATTTCAAGAGAAATTGACCTTGGTTCTCCTGTTGCAGCCAGCTTTCAAGCTCCCGAATTATTTACGATTGCACAAGATTTAACAAAAATGCAAATTGAAGTAAGTGTCTCAGAAGCAGATATTGGAAAAGTAAAAGAAGGTCAAGAAGTTACATACACTCTTGACGGCTACCCTGATAGCACATTCAACGGCAAAGTAACTCAAGTCAGACTTTCTCCAACAACCGTTTCAAACGTTGTAACATACACAGTTATTGTTGATGTTGATAATGAAGATTTGAAACTTAAACCCGGAATGACTGCAAATGTATCTATAATCACAAACAAAAGTGAAAACGTTTTATGTGTTCCTAATATGGCACTAAAATTTACTCCGGATATAAACGGACCAAAATATAAAACTCAAGGTCTATGGATTTTAGAAAACGGAAAAGCAAAACGTGTAGATATAGAAACAGGAGCAAGCGATGATTCTTCAACAGAAGTTATTTCAAAATTTTTGGATGAAGGTACAAAAGTCATAATGGGAATAAAAGGGAAAGAGTCTAAGAAAAAATCCGAAAGCGGTGGCAGACCACCAATGCCTTAATCATTTTAGTAGAAAGAAAAATTAAAAATGTCATTAATAGAAGTAAAAAATGCAATAAAAACATACCAAACAGGAGAAGATAGCTTTAATGCACTGAATTGTGTTTCTCTTTCTGTTGAAAAAGGAGAGTTTGTCGCAATTATGGGTGCTTCAGGCTCAGGTAAGTCTACTTTTATGAATATGCTTGGGACTTTAGATAAACCTAATTCCGGCAGCTATTACCTTGATGGAATTGATATGCTTTCACTAGATACTAACAGTCTTGCAACCGTTAGAAATGAAAAAATGGGTTTTGTATTCCAAGGTTTTAACCTGATATCAAGAACAACTGCTCTTGAAAACGTAGAACTCCCAATGATTTATAAAGGAATTCCGGAAGAAGAACGTATTGTTAGGGCTAAAAAAGCACTTGAAATAGTTGGCTTAGAAAAAAGAGAAGACCACATGCCAAATCAAATGTCCGGAGGGCAACAACAAAGAGTAGCAATTGCCAGAGCAATAATTAACGACCCTCCTCTAATTCTTGCAGACGAACCAACAGGAAACCTTGATACAAAAACGAGTATTGAAGTTATGGAATTTTTTGTTAAACTCAATAAAAATTTAGGCAAAACTATAGTGCTTGTAACACACGAACCGGATATAGCTCAATATTGCAAACGTGTTGTTAAATTTAAAGATGGTAATATAATTTCAGACGAAATAAATAAAAATACAACTATCCCATATTAATAAAATAGTAAACAATTATAACAAACAAACTTCAAGATTCTACATAATACTCACTTAACAGCAAGGAACATAAAATGATAGACTTCAAATCAACGGTAAAAATGGCAGTAGTTTCACTAAAAATAAACAAAATGCGTTCAATATTAACGAGTTTAGGTATCATTATTGGTGTTAGCGCAGTTATTATAATGCTCGCTGTTGGAACAGGTGCCAGCGAAAAAGTTCAAAAAGACATGGAATCTATGGGAAGCAACATATTAACAATTCGTTCAGCTTCTGCTAAATCAGGCGGTGTGCGAATGGGACTTGGTACTAGACCAACATTAACCCTTAAAGATGCTACTGCTATTGAAAAAAATGCTCGAGGTATTTCTGCTGTATCTGCCGTAAGTTCCGAAGCAAAACAGCTAACTTATGGAAATCAAAACTGGTCTACAACAGTTTACGGAACCGATCCTGCATATTTCTACATAAAAAATTATGAAGTAGAGTCAGGACGAGGTTTTATTCCGGAGGACATAAAAAACTCGGCTAAAGTAACTGTAATAGGTTCTACTGTTGCATCTGAGCTTTTTGGAGATTTAGACCCCATTGATAGAATTATGAGAGTTGGAGGAATTCCTTTTAAAGTAATTGGCACTCTTAAATCCAAAGGAAGTATGGGACCAATGGATCAGGATGATTTAATATTTATTCCTATTACAACAGCTCAGAAAAAAGTTTTTGGAACTGATTTTCCTGGAACTGTTTCTATGATTGTTGTAAAAGGCTCAAACCCTGATGACGTATCTGCCGCTGAATCTGATATTGAAGAACTTTTAACAACAAGACACCGAATTGGCAAAAATCAAACCAAAGACTTCGAAATTAGAAATTCTGCAGAATTTCAAGAAAAAATGAAATCAACAGTAAAAACATTTGCAATACTACTTGCATCAATAGCATCGGTTTCACTACTCGTTGGCGGGATTGGAATTATGAACATTATGT
>CAKUQA010000123.1 GCA_934675225.1 uncultured Candidatus Melainabacteria bacterium
CTGACCAACCTTCATATTACGTAATTGATTTTCTTTATAATTTGCTACAACCCAAACATTTTCAGGAACAATTACAAATAAAGGTGTTCCAACATTAACATACATACCTTTTTCAACTTTTCTTGAAGAAACTGTACCTGTTTGCGGTGCATATATATTTGTATAAGAAAGATTTAATTTTGCTTTATCTCTCTGAGCTTTAATTTCTTTCAAATCAGCATCAGCAACTTTATTTCCACCTTGTGACAACAAAGCTTCTTCTGATTGAGTCAAATTAGCTTGAGCAGTTTCATATTTTGCTTGAGCAGCATCAAGTGTTTGCTTTGAAACTGCACCTTGAGCGTACAAGTTTTTATATCTGTCTAAATCTTTTTTAGCAACATCAATATTGGTCTGCATAGCTTTGAAGTTTGCTTTTGCATTCTTTTGGTTTAGTAAAGTTTTTTCATATTTTGCTTCTGCTTGTGCAAGTGCAATCTCATAATCAGCAGGATCAATCTTTGCAACTAAATCACCTTCTTTTACTTTTTGGTTATCAGTTACGTAAGATTCGATAATTTGCCCACTAACACGAGGAGCAACCTGAACTGTTGTAGTTTCTACATAAGCATCATCAGTAGATTGATAAATCATAGAATCATGTATTATATAACCTGCTGCAGCCGCAACTATCAACCCTACACCAATTAAAATAAACCTTTTAAACGGTTTATGTTCCTCTTTTACTTCTTCTTGTTGATTTTCTTCAACATTCTTATTCTGTTCTTCCATTCTTACCTCTTTATTTTTTCTGTATAAATTATATATTAGTTTCTACAATTTTTTCTAATTCTAACCTAAAAGCCCTCAAAATATCTCTAACTTTGTCAACATCCTCCGGTGGCAGTTTTTTGGTAACTCCACTCAGGTATGCTTTTATTTTAACATTGACTTCATTAAGTTCTTTTAAGCCATTTTCCGTAATTCCGAGCTTCTTAACCAATCTGTTCTTTTTAGTATCAATAAATCGTGTAATAAATCCCTTTTGTTCCAATTCATTTAAAATTCTACCGGTATTTGCTCTATCTTTCAGAATAAGTTTTGCTAAATCTCTTTGACAAATTCCTGCATTAACAGAAACAGTATCAAGTGCAATATATTCGTCTAATGAAATACTAATATCAAGCTTATTAAACAATTGATTTGTTAACATTTTCATCAATCTTGATGTTTGTTCAAGCTCATAATGTATACTGTCTGTGTAATGTCCAATGCAATCTGACACGAGTTTTCCTTTATTTTTCAAATTTGTTTTATTATTTCAATTTATGTTGTAAAAAAAATATGTTGCATTTACAACAATATTATGCTAACATAGGATTATTAAAAATGCAAGTAGATTTTTTAAACGAAATTAATAAGGATAAAAATTAAATGAAAAAGATTATAACAACAGCATTATTAGCAAGTATGTTAAGCATGACAATCATGCCTGCACTTGCAGTAACCGAAAAAAGTACAACAACCCCAAAACAATTTAAAAGCATGGTTACTAAAAACAAAAAGAACCAACAATCTGATGACTACAAATTTGCTTATGTAAATATGAATTGGTGGGGAAATTTTAATGATGATTTATTAAATAGTTATATAGAAAAGGCTATTGTTAATAATTACGACCTTAAAATGGCAACAATAAATGTTGAAGAATATTACCAAAATGTAAAACTTCAATTTGCAAATGAATTACCTTCTGCCGTTGCAGGAGTTGGCCCGGGAGTATTTAAAGCCCCAGGCTCAACAAAAACACAAGCTGCATTTGGTTTGCCGGTAATTGTTCAATATGAAGCCGATATTTTCTTAAAAAATCATAACAAAACAAAAGCTGTGAAAAAATTGTATGAAGGTTCAAAACTTGATGAACGAGCAGCATATATTTCCGTAGCTTCTGCCGTTGGTTCAACTTATTTTAACATTGTAAACCTTGATAAAATGATTTCACTTCAAGAAGAAATCGTTAAAATAAGACAAGAAATTTACAACCTTATGCTTGCAAGAAACAAAGAAGGTTTAACATCAACATCCGACACAATAAAAGCAAACAAAGCATTGGTTCAAGGTCAAACAGACTTAATTGAATTAAAGAAAAACAGAGAAAAAATGCTACACCAATTTTGTGTTCTTATTGGCGAAAGTCCGGAAAATGCAAATACAATTAAAAGAAATTCTCTTGATAGCATGAATTATCAATTGGCAATTCCATCCCAAATACCATCTGAAATTATCACACAAAGACCTGACTATATGAGAGCAGAATTAATGGTTGAAAAAGCCGGACTTGACGTAAAAATAGCAAAAAAAGAATTTTTACCATCTATAAACATTCTTGGTGGTGCTTTGTTTAATGCTAATGATATAGGTAGTTTGTTCACAACCAAAAACATGCTCCTTGGTTTCGGTGGCGGTTTAATGACTCCGTTATTCCAAGGTGGTTCATTAATTGCAAACTTAAGACTAAAAAAAGAAACTTATGAAAGAATCTTGCAAGACTACTACAAAACAAACTTAACCGCTATTCAGGAAGTAAATGACGCATTAGTAGCATCAAGATTAGATAAAGACAAAATGACACAAACAACAAAACAATATAATTTAGAAAAATCTGATTATAAATATAATGAAAAGAAATTTAATCAGGGAACAATTTCTAAACTTGACTTAATTCAATATAAAGAAAATTTATTAACAATTGAAAAACTTGTTGCTCAACAAAAAATTGAATGCATGACTGATGCAATCAGTTTATATAAAGCCACAGGAAGTAAACCTTATGACTATGTAAACTAAAAATCACATATAATCATCACCTCTTTACTTTAAATATTTTAAAGTAATGCGCCGGCAAAGCTCACTATTTGTCGGCTTTTTATTATAAATTTTAAATTTACTTCATCCTGCACCAATTTGGGACGAGAGTAGATTTATATCGTCATTCTGAGCGAAGAATCTTTACCCTCTCCTAAATTAGGAGAGGGTAGGGTGAGGTCTTAAATTCACCAGCCATGCGATGTTTCGGCTCCGCCTCAACATGACGGAAAAATTTCCCTCGCCCCTTCGGAGAGGCGGATTGTGAGCTGAGGGCGCACAGCCTTGCAAAAGTGCAAGTCTGTGCAGACCTGTTAAACGCGACCAACCAAGCAGGGCATGGTGAGGGGTTAAATTTTTTAAAATATTAATTTTTTGTTTATTTTTTTTATATTCTCCAAAATCAATGTTATAACATATATAGTTAAAGAGAAAATAAATGAAAAGGAGATAATTAAATTATGGCAAAAACAATTGGTATTGACTTAGGTACAACAAACTCAGTTGTAGCTGTTATGGAAGGTGGTAAACCTACAGTTATCGCTAACGCAGAAGGTTCTCGTACAACTCCTTCTATCGTTGGTTTTTCAAAAACAGGTGAAAAATTAGTTGGACAATTAGCTAAACGTCAAGCTATTCTTAATCCGGATAAAACAATCGCTTCTATTAAAAGACACATGGGCGAAGATTATAAAGTAAACATTGATGGAAAGGATTACACTCCACAAGAAATTTCAGCTATGATTTTGAGAAAATTAGCTGATGATGCTTCTAACTACTTGGGAGAAAAAGTTACATCTGCAGTAATCACTGTTCCTGCATACTTTAATGATGCTCAAAGACAAGCAACTAAAGATGCCGGCAAAATCGCAGGTTTGGATGTTTTACGTATTGTAAACGAACCAACTGCAGCTGCTTTGGCTTATGGTCTTGAAAAAGACAAATCAGAAAAAGTTCTTGTATTCGACTTAGGTGGTGGTACATTTGATGTATCTATCCTTGAAATTGGTGATGGCGTTCATGAAGTTCTTTCTACATCAGGTGATACACACTTAGGTGGCGATGACTTCGACCAAAAAGTTATGGATTGGATTTGCGAAGAATTCAAAAAACAAGAAGGTATTGATCTTAAAGGTGACAAACAAGCTATGCAACGTGTTAAAGAAGCTGCTGAAAAAGCTAAATGCGAATTGTCATCAGTTATGGAAACAAACATCAACTTGCCATTCATTACAGCTGATGCAAATGGTCCTAAACACTTAGATTTGAACTTAACAAGAGCTAAATTTGAAGATTTATGCCGTGACCTTTTGAACAGATGTAAAGTTCCTGTTGAAACAGCATTGAGAGATGCAGGCATTACAAACAGCGATATTAACGAAGTAGTTCTTGTTGGTGGTTCAACTCGTATTCCTGCAGTTCAACAATTAGTAAAAGAATACACAGGCAAAGAACCTAACCAATCAGTAAACCCTGATGAAGTTGTTGCAGTTGGTGCTGCTATTCAAGCAGGTGTTCTTGCAGGAGAAGTAAAAGACATCGTTCTTCTTGATGTAACTCCATTGACATTGGGTATTGAAACATTGGGTGGTGTTATGACTCCATTAGTTCAAAGAAACACTACAATTCCGGTTTCTAAATCTCAAGTATTCTCAACTGCAGAAAACAACCAAACAGCAGTAGATATTCATGTTCTTCAAGGTGAAAGACCAATGGCTCGTGATAACAAATCATTAGGTATGTTCAAACTTGATGGTATTGCACCTGCTATGCGTGGTATTCCTCAAATCGAAGTTACATTTGATATAGATGCAAACGGTATTGTAAACGTTTCAGCTAAAGATAAAGCTACAAATAAAGAACAAAAAATCACAATTACAAATTCTTCTAACTTGTCAGAACAAGATATCGATAAAATGGTTAAAGAAGCAGAAGCTAATGCTCAAGAAGATAAGAAGAAAAAAGAAGAAGCTGAAATTAAAAACAATGCAACAAGCTTAATCGGTTCTGCTGACAGAGTTATCAAAGATTTTGAAGGCAAAATTGACGCAGCTGACAAATCTAAATTAGACGAACAAAAAGCAGCATTACAAAAAGCATTGGATGAAAACAAACCAACAGAAGAATTGAAAAAATTATCTGACGAATTGCAACAAACAATGTTCAGCATTTCTCAAAAAGCTTATGAAGCTGTTCAAAAAGAAGAGCAATCTACAGCAAGCTCTGAAAATGCTTCTTCATCAACAGAAGATAAGAAAAATGATGATGATGTAATTGATGCAGAATATACTAAAGAATAATCTTTAGTAATAGAATAAAGATATAAAAAGCCTTGGATTTATTCAAATCTGGGGCTTTTTTGTATCTGCCTTTATCCCAACTAACTATTCGCTAACAATATTTATGGTAAAATTATACAGTTGGAATAAGGG
>CAKUQA010000124.1 GCA_934675225.1 uncultured Candidatus Melainabacteria bacterium
ATTTAATGCAGGAAAAAGGTGATATTTACGGACAAGTTAAGGCTTTAACGCTCAAGACCAAAGACGGATATGAAGAATTAAGTTACATCGAGATTTCAAGAAAAGCAAAGAAATTTGCGAACTATTTAATAGAAACTGTTGGAGTTCAGCGAGGGGAAAGAATTGCTATAATTTGTGAATCACGTCCCGAATTTTCTATTGGTATGTTTGGGTCAATTCAAACTGGAGCAATAACAGTTCCATTGGATGTTAAATTAACAGTTCCAGAGCATACACATATTCTAAACGATTGTAATCCTCGAATTTTGTTATGCTCAAGCCATTACTTGGAACACGCAATCGAAGTTAAAAATAATGTACCATCCATTGAGTATATTTTTGTTTTGGATGATGAGAATGAACAATCTAATGAAAATTGTCCATTAATCTCAACACTCGAGGCGGATATTGATAAAAATTTGGGCAGACCAAGAACATTGGATGAAACAGCTCTGATTGTCTATACATCAGGTACTACTGGAAATCCGAAAGGTGTAATGATTAGTTTTGGAAATATATATTCTCAGCTCAGAGATTTTGAATATATGTTCAAGCTAACTAATGATAATACTTTGCTTTCTATCTTGCCTTTAAATCATTTGTTGGAGCTTGATTGTGGATTTTTCGGAATGCTTTATATGGGTGCAAAAGTTGTTTATATAAAGTCTTTAAATCCGAAAGAATTGACTTCAACGATGAAAGAAAAAGGAATTACAAATATGATTGTGGTTCCGCTTGTAGCCAAAATGCTTAAAAATTCTATTGATAAACAGATTAAAAAACAGCCTGAAAGTGCACAAAAAGCATTTAAAATACTCTACGGTCTTGCAAAATTTGCTCCTCGTAAACTTCGCCGTTTGATGTTTAAATCGGTTATCGATGGATTGGGTGGTAAGTTAGAATGTTTTATTTGTGGAGGAGCTCCATTAGAAGATAATGTGGCAGAATTCTTTGAAAGGATTGGTGTTCCTGTATTCCAAGGGTACGGTTTGACGGAAACGTCTCCGACAATTTCTACAAATCGTTACGGTCATTCAAAAATCGGTACTGTTGGTCAGGCATTACCTTCTGTTATGGTTAAAATTGCTGATAATGGTGAAATTTTAGCCACCGGTCCGAATGTAATGCAAGGGTACTATAACAAACCTGAGATGACTAAAGAAGTGATTGATGAAGATGGCTGGTTCCACACTGGTGACATTGGTGAAATCGATAAAGACGGTTTTATAAAAATTACAGGAAGAATTAAAAATATGATAGTCCTTGGTGGAGGAAAGAAAATCTTCCCTGAAGAAGTTGAGGCGGTTTTAGAAACTTCAAAACTTATAAAAGAAGTCTGTGTTATGTCTTTGATTATAAAATCCGGCAATAAGGCTGGTACGGAAGAAGTCGGTGCGATTATCTGCCCTGCTGACGATTTGCAAAATAAATCGAATGAAGAAATTCAAAAATTATTAGAAGACGAGGTTAAAAAGTTGTCAGAATCTAACCTTGCACCATATAAAGTTCCGACAGTTGTTGTTCTTCATCGTGATGAACTTCCGAAAACCTCAACCCGTAAAGTTAAACGTAAAGACCTTAAAGAATGGTATGAAAGTTTATAAAAAAATCCTCTCATTAAGAGAGGATTTTTTTTAGCTTATCGTAATCAATTTTTGAATTATGTCTTGGATCTCGTGGAATTTTTGTAATTACAACTTTATCAAATTCAAAATTTCGTTCTTTCAATTCCTGTTCAAGTTTAATTTTCGGGAGTTTTGTTTCAACAACGAGGACAATTTCATCTTTGATTTTTAAAACCGTTCCGATTTCAACACCTTCAATTTCTAAAAGAGCATTTTCTATTGGGAAAACATAAACTTCTTTACCTTTATGTTCAAAGCGATTTTTTACTCTGCCCATTAAAAATAAATTACCGTCATTATCAAGATACCCCGCATCGCCTGTTCTGTGCCATACTTGCATATTGTAGTGAATTTTAGCGAAATTTTGAGCTCTTTCGCTGTTATAATATTCTTTTAAAACGTGTTTGCCCTCGACACAAATTTCCCCAATCTCGCCAGTGGGCAGCCACATACTTTCAAAATCTTCTATCACTTTATCTGACGGCTTTATAATTTTTATGTTTATGTCGTCAATTGGTTTTCCTACATAAAGTCCGTCTTTGACATCACCTTTAAAATCTAAAAGCTCTCGGGTTGAAATTGACGCAATTGGTTCAGCTTCTGTTGAGCCATAAACTATTTCAACATTACAATTGATAAATTTCTCTTGTAAAAGTTTAGCAGATTTAGGAAAAACAGGAGCCCCGCCTGTAAAAATCCTTTTTAATCCATTTATTTCTCCAAAATCAGCAAGCTTTTCATAAAACCGAGGAGAGCCGACAGATGTTGTTATGCCGTTATTTTTTATATCATTTAAGATTTTTTCAGGGTTTATATCTGCAGGTTTTTGAGGATTAAAATCTGGGATGACAGAAGTTGTTCCGCAAGCAAGATTATGCAAAATAAAGACTGGCAAACTTGCTAAATCTACATCATTTTCTTGAGGAGCAAGGTGTTTTTTTAAGACATAATGCTGTTCAAGTAAAAATTCGTGTGTTCTTTTTGCAGCTTTTGGTAAACCAGTTGAACCTGTTGTAAAAGTAATTAGTGCTGTTGTATCAGATGTTGCGGGTTCAATCTCAATATTCTTTTTGGTTTTACGGATTTCCCCTGAAATTATATTTATCCCAACATCACGTACTTTTTTGCTAATAAATTTCAATATGAATGCTTTTGGGCAAGCAATAAATGCTTTGCATGGAACAATAGTTAAAGCTTGGTCAAGTCTGTTTTTATCCGCCCAAGCATCGACAAAAACAGCCGTTGCTCCAATATAAAAAATCGCAGACAAAATCTTATAAAGTTCAATTGTCATTGGAACAAAAATCAAAACATTGTCTCCTTTTTTTATTCCTTTTGACAAAAAATACTGTGCATATTCTTTGACATCTTGTGCCAATTTCTTATACGTAACTTTTTCTTTTTTATGTATAATGGCGAGTTTTTCAGGATGTTTTTCAGCGTTTTCGAATAAGATTTCTACGATATTATTTATCATATTTTAACTCCATAAAGTTTGTATTCGTGATAAAGTTCACCTGATAATATGTTTGCAGATACATTATTTTCGTGCATAAGTGCATGGATTATATTGTCATATCCAGCATCTTTGGCTTTTTTGTGCATATATTCGGTTAAATATGATCCGATACCACGGTATTTGTAATCTGGAATCTGTGCAAGCGTTTTTATAATCAATGATTTTTCTCTTCTGTTATACAAATTGTCAAACCCGAAAATGAATGCAAGAGCATCATTTTGTTCATTTTCTGCAATTAAAACCCATTCAGGGTTTAAAAAGCTTTTTACAGGCTCATACATTTTGAAAAATTCTTCAAATTCAATCGGAGTATAGAGAAAATTATTTACAAAACTCTTAATTGAAACCTCATAAATTTTTCTTATATCCCTTTCAAAATTATTTGGGTCAAATTTGCGTATTTTCACACCCTTTTGCTCAAATATTTTTTCAAATTTATTAAGTCTTGAATAATCCCTATCCAAATTTCTGCAAACTGATGATGTGTAATTCGCAATAGTTTCAAAACCGTATTGTTCAAAAAGTTCAGCATAATATGGCTTGTTGTAATTATCTAAAAGAAATGGAGGATTCTCAGATGGCAGAGTTACACGATACTTTTTCCATGTTGAACCGTTAATTGGTCCAATTAAGTAGTTATAGCCATTTTGTAATGCGTAATTTTTTATCTCGTCAAATAGAAATTTTACAGCATTAATATTATTTTCGGCTTCAAAAAATCCTATTTGAGCACGATTATTGGCATAAATAAGCCCAGCTCTTGCTAAAATTTTGTCACCCTCTTTTACGATAAATAATTTTTTGCAAACTGAAACATCCTCTGATTTTGTCGTATAAAACGGGTCGCCATCATACAAAATTTTGGGAAATTTTAAAAATTCTTCTTTATTATCAGATAAATACATAACTCACTCCTAACACTAGTGCTGAAATTATTGATGTAAACCATAAACCTTTATTCAAATCTTGGTTAAATAATTTTGTTTTGATTATTATACCTTCACAAATTATTGATGTTATAAAGGGATAAATTATATTTTGCCCAATAAATTTTCCTAAAAATGCACAAATAACAGGAACTGTTAAAATATAAAATATTGGTCTTACTCTGTATGCATCAGCTTCTTCACAATCATAATTCAAAATCCAATCTGTTTTTGCACAAATAAACGAAAATGCAAAAAGAATTATTGCGTAAATATTGCCTAAAAGAGACCAGATAATATAATTTATCAGCCCTAAGAGTGTAACTCCAGAAAATCCTATTCTTTTATAAGGTAGCAACAAAACCAGATAGCCAACCAAAAATCCAATCAATGCTAAAATTTGAAATGAAATTCCTTCAATTGTCGGAGTTATATTCTTAGATAAAATAAACATTGTCCCTAATGGAATGAATAAATTATCAGCACCTTTAAGACTTACACCTTCAAAAATAGTTACGATTATAGAAATTAAAAGTGCAATCAAAACACTTTCCACTCTACCTATTTGCGTTGACAAAAGTAAAATCAAATGAACAATCAAAAAAGAAGTCAAAAAGAACGTAACAGAACCCTCAATGGTTTTTCTTGTTCCGACTTCGACCAAATATTCATTTGCACCGTAACTTTTTCCAACAAGTGCTGCTAATGCATCTGATATTGCTAAAATCAATATAGAAATAACATAGAACATTGGTTGATTTAAAATTTGTGAATATAAAAAGCAAGTGTATATTGCAATTGGATGATAAATTGCTCCGTCCGATTTCCTTTCCACTCCGTGAACTGATTGCAGCCAGCCGATTTTTTTAGTTATGAACATAATTGAAGCAAAACCAATTGCCAATGCCAAAACTGTCCAATGTGAAGTTAAAATAAACGGGAAAAATATTGTAACAAAAGCTCCACCAAAGTGAACAAATTTTCTTGTTGTTTCCGCTTTTGCACCTTTTTTTCGTAAAAATTCTGCAATTACAAAAAGTGATAAAAATATTATTGAAATTATACTTGCCCAAATTATATCAGTCATTGTTTATCACCTCGTCAATAATAAAATCTTTATAGAAAAAAGCCCTGTCTTTTAGGTAAAGTTCTTTTGATAATTCTT
>CAKUQA010000125.1 GCA_934675225.1 uncultured Candidatus Melainabacteria bacterium
TTGCAAAAGAATGGTTGGCATCAAATTCTTCTGGCAAGCCTGTTGGAATAATTCCATATTTGGTTAAATAAAAACTTAAGAAATCTTTTCCTAATGTATTTGGTTGAACTCCTCCATTTACATCTACATACAAAAATGCACATACATTTTGTAGATTTTTTGATGTGCCTCGCACAGAGCTACAATCTGAATTTATTACATTCATCGCAACGAGACTTCCATCCGCAAGTTCAAGTGTCATTTGTCCCCATCCTGTGGGATTATACAAATTTGTCCATCTTTGCTTGTTCAAAAAATATATGTCCTTGTTATAAAAACATTTTCCATTCAGTCCACAATCTTTTGTAATTTTAAGATATGGAACAAGTTTATTCGCTAAAGTTGGTTCCTGAATATTAAAACTTGCATCAAGTCCCCAGTTTCCCGGACCTTCGTTTTCGTTTATACTCATCAAAAAAGCTTGTGACATTGTATTTTGGAACTTTTTTAATTTGCTGACAATTTCTTTTTCTTTTTTGTCCTGAATTAAACTTGGTAAAGTCATAGCGGCAACTATTCCAATAATTCCAAGTGTTATTAAGACTTCTGCCAATGTAAAACCTTTTGAATTTTTAGTTGAAAAAATCATAATAAAGCCCTTTCATTACTAATAAACTATTAATATTACTATTTTATTAATTAGTTTAGTTTATGTCAAGCAATTAAAATATAATTATGAGAGACGAATTTTTATTTAAACTTGGGCAAAGCGTTAGATATTTAAGATTAAAAAAAGGAATTTCACAAGAAGAACTTGCATTTAATGCAGGTTTAAATCTTAATTCAATAAGTACATTTGAGCGAGGGATAAATAATATAAAAATTAAAAATCTGCAAAAAATAGCCTCCGCGTTGGAGGTGAAAATTGAAGATATATTAAATTGTAAATTTTAAAAATTTAAAGGTGCGATAAAAACGCACCTTTAATATGAAAAACTAAACTAAAATTCATCTCTGAATTCGAAATAATCTGTATTTCTTAAAAATCTGTCTTTGTTGATTACCTCTTTTTCATTTGCACTTATTGCATTATTTACAGATTTCATAATTCCATCATCAAAATCATTAGCTAATGTTTTAGTTTCTAATGCTTTTTTAGAATTGTTACTAATGTAATCAATAAAATTTATAGTTTTTGTGTATATTTTATTATTTTTAGATTGAACTTTAAATAATTTTAAAAATTTTTGTGCAATTGTATCGTCGTTATATGTAAGTAGTTTTTTCATACCTTCTTTAGTAATTGTACTACAACTTTCTTCGTTTCCGGTTGCAATATATAAATAAATAGGTTTATTTGCAACAGCTGTTCCAATTTCAACTACATCATTCGGTTGTTTTGCTGTTTTCTGTTCAATGATTTTACCAATACTAGCCCAACGTTCTTTGTCAAGCATTTTTAATTCATCACTAAATTTAAATTTAGCTTGAAAGCTTAAGTTATTGTTACTGTTATTAATTGTGTTCATTTTTCCCTCCAGTTGTATAACAAGTGTAAATCTAAATCTTTGCCTGTTAATTAGTAAATGTTTACATAATTTAATAGATAAAATATTAATTCAATAAAAGTAAAAATTAAAATTCTTGTCGAAATTTAGAATTTATTTATTATCTTTGGTTTTTCCAAAGATGCTGGTGCGATATGCGTTTTGTTCAATTTTTAGTAAATCTGTATTTGGATTTTTTATACATTTATAATTTGCAACAAAATATTTTGTTATATCATTAGCAATAACCGAATTGTTATCCGGTGTCATATACGGAAACGCAATACACTGACTACTATTTTCATAGCCTTCTGTTCCATAATTATATTTTAACGGTTTATTTACATTGTGGTAAAAAATTCCAAATACCTTTTTCAAGCTGGTAGGTTGTTTTATATTTGTGTCTATATAAATTACTTTGTCATTTTCTTGTCTGTTTAAAGAAGATATTATATTTCTGATATATGCAATTCCAAAATCTGTACCGGAAATTGGCGCAAAAAGTATGTGTTTATCTGTATCTACAGACTTGCCATAAAACGCGTATTTCCCAATACTTGACATCGATTTTCCTGTTCCTACAATATCATCAAGCACAACAAATGTTGAATTTTTAGGAAATTTGTTCAATTCTCCAATGTTTTCAACTTGTATGATTTTTTCTTCCGGAATATTATACAAATCGGTATACATTTTTGTTATTAGTTCAAAACTTTTACGGGTAAAGTATTTTGATGGTGTAACAAGATATACATTTTCTTGTGGAAGGTTATTTTCGTATAGAAAATCATTAATTTTAGAATGAATAATTTTCATATTATCAATTATACTTTGTTTTGAATATACATTAAGATTTGTATCAAAATATTTCGCAAGTCCTTCACTCAAAGTTTTTTGAGCTTTTTCATTGTTGGTATAATTTTGAGCAATCGCTTCTATTGTCGATTTTAGAATATCTGTAGATGGATAGTTGGGTTTCATTTGTTCAAGAATGATTGATTTTGAAGCCGGAGAATCGTTACTGATAGTAATAACATTTGCACCAAGGTCTTTTAGTGTTGTTTCTATATGGTTATTTAAAACTCTATTTACAGCTTCTCGAAAAGTCATATATTTATTTTTTGCAATTAATTTTTTAGCTTTAGTAAGAACTCTTTTAGTTTTTTCTTCAAGAATTTTATCATCTGAAAGAAGATTTACGCCATCAGACCAACCTTCAAGGTTTATAAATTTTATGTTCTTTAATTCTCCACGTTTCAACCATTGTCTTAAAAAATTCATTTCTTTTTTATCATCCAAATCTTTTTTGGTTATAAAAAAAGCATAATTTGAATCAATGTCATTTGATAATGGACAAAGCTTTTTTGAGTCGCATAAATAGTTGAAAATCGGGTTTATATCTCCAATTATCGGAATTTTGCCTATATTCAGTTTTTGCAATTCTTTAGAAATATTTTGCAGGCTGGAATAATTTGCAAACTGTGTAAGTTTCTGCATTACAATCAAAAGTTCATCCTTTGTTACATCCGGCATTTCATTATGAATGTTAAGTGCAACCCTGTTTAAATCTTGTTCTGTGAATATTGATAACTTTGACTCAATATTTTTTGACATTGAATTAACTATTAAATCAAGGTTTTCTTTTTGGGAGCTGTTTATTGGCGTTGTGTTTAAGTCGATATTTGCGTAAATTTCTTTGTAATTTTCTGGATTATTTATTTTATTATCTTCCGACAATCCAATTTTGGCACGGATATATAGTTTGTTATCGTCCGCGAAAAGCCCACTTTCCATAAGTCTTTTGCCGTAAAGTTTATTAATAATTTCAGCTTTATTTAGAATTTTTTCACTATCCATAATCAATGGAGAAGTAACTATTTGCATCATATCATAACCATTGAATTTAACTTTTGCAAATTTTGCCATAAGTTCAAGTTGTTTATCTGAATAGAAATCCAAATGCTCAATAAAACTGGCAGAATAATTCCAATTACCTAGATAGTTTTTGGATGTAATAATCGGTTCGAGTATTTTTAAGCGTTCAGCCGGAATTTCGGAAAAATACGGAAAACAAACTCCTGGAATTCGTATTTCTTTATTTTTGTCTTTCATTGAGGCAAGTTTGTATAAGTATGCAAGATCTGCAGGCTTTTTCTCTGTTAAAAAAGGTAAAATATAATCTCCATAATTCGGAAGTGATAAAAATTGTTGAATATATTTTTTAGATGGTGCAAAAATATGGTCTAGTGAAATTTTTTTATTTTTTTCTTTTAACTCATCATAAGCTTTTGATGCATTTTTAATAAAGCTGTCTGGTAAATCTTGCAAAACAGGTGAATTAATTGACTTTTTACCTTCCATTATATCTAATAGAGAATATACTTTTGGGGCAGAATCATAAAAACTGTTAATACGCATATCTATATAAAATCTGCACAAAATTTTTCTTGCTACTACAATTCTTTATTGAATAGGAGTTTGTTGGAAAACAAATAGTTTCATAAATTTAATAAATAAGTAGATTGTGATTTTTATCACAATCTACTATTATTTTTAATAAAATTTTTATAAGATATTAAGAAATTTTTTATTGTGCTTTTACATAGCCCATTTTTTGAATATCTTCATCGGTTCTATTTCCATAAATCGTAATATTATCCAATTCTGTCTCAATATTTTTAAATTCTTCTTCTGTTAATTCTACATCTGCAGCGCCTAAGTTTTCATCAATTCTTTCAAATTTTCTCATCCCCGGA
This sequence comes from uncultured Candidatus Melainabacteria bacterium, assembly GCA_934675225.1. Lineage (GTDB taxonomy): Bacteria > Cyanobacteriota > Vampirovibrionia > Gastranaerophilales > Gastranaerophilaceae > Stercorousia. The sequence goes on from CAKUQA010000125.1 coordinate 4,283, forward strand.
ATTGGTGCAAGAAAATCATATTTATGCAACATCCAAGCCAAAGAAATTTGTGCAGGAGTAGAGTTTTTAGTATTTGCAATATCATTTAACATGTCTAAAAGCGGTTGATTTTTTTCAACATTTTCAGGGATAAATCTTGTTATTGCAAGTCTAACATCATCTCCTTTATATTGCGTATTTTTGTTATATTTGCCGCTTAAAAAACCGCTTGCCAATGGAGAAAAAGGAACAAATCCGATATTTAACTCTTTACAGGTCGGAATAACATCTTTTTCAAACATTCTTTCCATCATAGAATACTCACTTTGAATTGCTGTAATCGGAGTAATGGCATTAGCTTTTCTTATTTGTTCTTCTGTTGATTGAGATTGTCCCCAACCTCTTATTTTACCTTCTTGAATAAGTTCTCCAATCCAACCGGCAACATCCTCTACACAACTGTCTAACGGTACTCTATGCTCATAATATAAATCGATATAATCGGTTTGTAGTCGGTTCAAAGAACCTTCTACAGCTTCTCGAATACCTTCTCTACTTAGTTTTTCTTTTGCATTTTGTGTTGGTTGTGTAAATGGTGAAAATTTTGTTGCTAAAATAATTTTATCTCTAAAAGATTTTACGGCTTTGCCAACAAGTTCTTCATTTAAAAAAGGTCCATAATTTTCAGCAGTGTCAAAAAATGTGCAACCTTTTTCGTATGCATATCTAATCATTTTTATTGCATCTTCTTCCGGTGGCAAAGTACCATAACCGTGAGAAAATCCCATACATCCCATTCCTATGGCTGAAACTTCTAAATCTCTTAATTTTCTGTATTTCATATAATAATCTCCTTTTTTCTAAATTCTAGCATTTGATAGCTGCTATCAGACAACATAATTTTAATATTTTTTACAAATAGATTTATGTTAAACATTTAATAAAACTTGGAATTTACAAATATAAGATTTACTGTTATAATATTAATATAAG
>CAKUQA010000126.1 GCA_934675225.1 uncultured Candidatus Melainabacteria bacterium
ATTAATACAGGGTTATTTTTTGTACGACGAGCAAGAATTTGAATTACACGTTCAATTTCTTTTTCTCTACCTACAACCGGATCAAGTCTTAATTCTTGAGCAGCAAGAGTTAAATCTCTACCAAATTCATCCAAACTTGGAGTTTTTGTTTTTCCACCGGTTGTTGATGAAGAACTTGAAGCTCCAGAAGAAACAGTTTGAGGTTTTGATTCTCCAAGCATTTTAACAACGTTACTTCTAACCTTGTTTAAATCAACGCCAAGTTTTTCCAAAACTTTTGCAGCAACCCCTTCACCTTCTCGGCACAATCCAAGAAGCAAGTGTTCTGTACCTATATAATTATGACCTAATTGTCTTGCTTCATCCCATGATAGTTCAAGAACTCTTTTAGCTCTTGGAGTAAATGGGATTTCCACAGCAACAAAACCAGAGCCTCTACCAATAATAGCTTCAACTTCCGCTCTAGCATCTTTTAATGTTACACCCATAGATTTTAATGTTTTTGCAGCAACACCGGTACCTTCACCGATAAGTCCTAAAAGAACCTGTTCAGTCCCAACAAAGTTGTGACCTAATCGGCGAGCTTCTTCTTGAGCCAACATTATAACTTTTATAGCCTTTTCCGTAAAACGTTCGAACATTTATGACTCCTATCTCTCTTTCTTCTATAAGAAATATTTTACATAAAAAACAAAAAACTTTCAAGTAGGACATATATATACTAAAAATGCATACAAAAAAAATAAAATAAAAAAATTTTAAAAGAAGTGGTTGACATTTAAAATTGTTTCATGTAAGATAGATTTTGTCGAAAGAACCAAGCCCCCATCGTCTAGAGGCCTAGGACAACACCCTTTCACGGTGTAGACAGCGATTCGAATTCGCTTGGGGGTACCATATTAAAAATCGTAACACCTGAGGGTGTTATTTTTTTTGTTGAAATTATAAAAACATTAAAGAACATTATCTTTCCAAACACAAAAAGCAACTACGGAATTTTTAGGAAATGGACACAAGAAGGAAATTTTCTAAAGAATTTTCGAGCATAACCTTTGTAAAAGACTTTATACTTAATGCCTATATCAAAAGATTTAAAACTGCATCTTTATCATACTGTTTTATCAAAGGGAACATCAATTGTTCATAGCATGGATCAGCCATAATATAAGCTTCATTACTCAATGGGAAAATCACAGTACCAAATTCTCTATCATAAAATCCGCTTTGTTTTCTTATCTGTTGCGCAACTTTAATCTTGTCACTAATATTATTGTTGCAATAAATCGTCTTATGCCCAAGATTTAAAAAGCCGGTGCGCTTCAAATCAAACGCAACTTCTCGAACATCTTCAAATTTTGCACTGGAAATTTTTATTCCACCAAAAGATTGATTGTTATTATTTTGAATTCGCATACTCTTACAAAACTCAAAATATAAATTTTTTACCACTTTTTGAAGAAAAATTAACATCTTTACAAGAAAAAATTTTTATATATAATATAGAGTATGATTATTATGAACCAATTACGACGAATTGTGAGAAAAATGAAAGGCTTGTTATAAAGCACGCTCACTGTTTGTCGTGAAAAGATTTTTCATTAACAAGACCTTTCCCCCCGAAAGGTCATTTTTTTTGTTAATAATCGTAAATATCACAGCTTTTTTAAGCAAATATTTATATTGATGTTACTTATAGAAAAAGTGAAAGGTAGAAGAATGCATAAAAATATCCGACGAAACTCAATAATAAAGGCGAATGCCCCAATCGTCAAATTAATGAACTTAATTTGGGGACTATAGTACTTAAATTATTGAGTAGCATTATCATGCTACGGAAAGGTAAAAATGATTCCCGCTATTAACGCAAGCAACGTATATTCTATATTAGGAAATAATAATTCACTAGCCCCAATGGCTATAAAAGATATAGCCAATAGTATCGGTTTAACTGCTGGTTCTTATATTACCGGAGATACGCTAGAAGGTAAAGACAGATTTTATGATGAATTCGGAACACAAGCTATTTGGCTTTTTGGAATTCCGGCATACAAAAAAATTATAGATTTCACATTATATAAAGCTTTAAACATTGATCCTAAGTTTGATGTAAGAAACTTTTCAAAGAAAAGAGCTAAACTTTTAGATAAAACAATTAATTATGCAGATTCTTCTATAAAAGAGAGCTTGAAAAATGCAACAAAAAATCCTAAATTTAGCAAAAGTCTTGCTATGACAAAATTTGTTGTATCTACAGCACTAACCATTCTCACATACACCGGTTTAACGAAATACAGACACAATCAAACCAAAAAAGCTGCGCAAAAAGAAATTTTGGCAGAAATGCAATTAGAAAACCAAAACAACAAAGACAAATTTTTATACACTAAACCGGCAAGCAAAGAAGCTTTTAAAGGATTACAAGGCAATCAAAAACAACCAACATTCACCGGTGGGATTACAGATTTCATGTATAATCCTGTTAAAAACTTAATGATATTAGATGGTTCTATTACCGGAGAAAGACTTGCAGAATCCAGAAATAAACAGGAATTAATAGGTTATGCAATCAAAGAAGGTTCTTTCTGGGCATTTATGTATTTTGCAAGCAAACCTATTCAAAAATTCTTAGAAAACAGAGCCGAAAAAAATAAAAATAAACCTGTTTCTATTGATTTAGATGCCAGAGTAATTGAAAGTAAAGAACTTGAAAAAGCATTCAATGACGGTACTTTGAAAAGAAGTTCAGAAAAAGTTCTAAAACTTGAAACATACGAAAACATGCTTGATTTCATACACAATAATCCTGATGATTTTGTTGTAAAAATGGCAAAAAAATCAGATATTTTACCAACTTTGAAACATGCCACTCAAGCCGACAATGTGGACTACAGACAGTTTATTGATTATGACGAATTCCAAGGTGTTGCAAGCAAATTACAAAAATTAAGCAAAAAATTTGAAGATTTCAAAGCAACTGATGTAAAAGACAAATCACTGGAAGCATTCTTGAAAAATGTAAAAAAAGTAAAAAGAGGTTCAATTCTCCTAAACATCGGAGCATGTATCGGCGCATTAGGCATTCTTGCTCCGGCATTAATGATTGCAACAAGAAAATTTGACAAAGAAAACCAAGGTTTTCAAGTAAAAGAGGATTTGAAAAAAGAAATGCTTGCTAAAGGCAAAATTACAGCTTAGTCCACAACCTCAAACAAATCTCCGGGAGTGCAATCCAAAGCTTTGCAAATATTTTCAATAGTATTAAAACTTACTGTATTAGTTTGATTATAATACAGTCTAGTTATAGTGCTTCTGCTAATTCCGGACATCTGCTCTAATTCATATATTTTTATTCTTTTAGCTCCCATAATAGCTGATAAGTTGTTTTTTAACATAGTTAAATTTTAGCAATATTGAAAGATTTTGACATTTTAATTCAATAGTGCTATATTATATATCATTACTGATACATATTGTTTAACAATTCTTATTGAATATGGAGTTTAAATATGAATAATTTAAATATTAATAATCACCAAAAAGCGTTTACACTTGCGGAAGTTCTAATTACACTTGGAATAATTGGAGTTGTTTGCGCTCTAACCCTTCCGACATTGATAAGCAATCACAGAAAAGAAGTTTTAAAATCTCAATATAAAAAGACCTATAGTGAATTACAACAAATCAACCAAAAATTTATAAATGATTATGATATGAATATTTGCGAATATAATTGGCAGATGGTCAACGAATATAATAACAATGTCATGTCCGCAGCAAAAGCAACCAGTGAAACTTTTATAAAATACTATATAGGTGACGGAACATTTGGAAGTGGAATATTAGGTTCTAATCAAATCAAAGATCTTACAGGTACAAAAACTGTTCCACAGACATTATTTGATGATGGAGGAGCAATTGACATACAAAAAAGAACTTTTTATTTTGAATATGGCAATCCAGACTCTAAATGCCCGGTAATTTCTGTTGATATAAATGGTTATTACAAAAGACCAAATCAGTTAGGAATTGATATATTTAGTTTCAGACCAACAAAAGATGGGAAAATTATTCCACTTGGAAATCCTCAAACAATAAATGACCCAATAAATGGTAGTAGTGTTATAGGAAACCAACACTCATGTGCTTGCTCCAAAGTAGATACATCTTCAGTTACAAACGGTGTATGTTGTGCCTATTGGGCAAACATAGACATAAATCCTGACGACAATTCTAAAACATATTGGAAAGATTTTATTAGGTAGAAGAATTTATAATACCTTCCGCTGCAACATAACCTGTTGACCAACAATTTTGAAGGTTAAATCCGCCACAAAAACCATCAATATCCAAAACTTCACCGCAAAAATAAATATGTGGCATTAGTTTTGATTCCATATTTTTAGAATTAACCTCTTTTAAATCAACACCACCAGCCGTAACGACTTCTCCATCTGGGAATGTTCCAACAACAGTAATTTCAAAATTATGTAACTTATCAAGAATTTTATCCCTAGTTTTACCATCAATCGCATGACACTTTTCGTCCGGATTGATTTTCAATCCTTCTAAAACAAACTCAGCAAAAGACTTCGGAACGAATTCCGATAACAAATTTTTTATACTTTTGTGAGAATTGTTATTCAAATATTCTTGTAAATTTACATCCTCTATAAAATCAAACTTCAATTCATAAGGAAATTTTTCTCGTGCACGCAAAGAAGAAATCGTATAAACCCTAGGCCCAGAAATTCCTTTATGCGTAAATAAAACATCTTGAACACAGACACCACTGATTTTAGAAAAATTTTCTTTTGTTAAAAGTCCTACAAGCGCAGGTTTTGGTTCAATTATATTATGTCCGAGCATTTTTACTAAATCAAATGAAGCATGCCCCCCGCTTGCAACTACAACAAAATCTGCATCGTAGGCTCCCATATCCGTTACAACAGAATAAATATCACCTTTTGTATTTATTCGAAGCGCATTCTCTTTTATAAATTTTACTTTATTTAAAGAATTCAAAAAATGACTTCTAACATCTTTTGAACTATCTGATTTTGGAAAAACACGTAAATTATCCTGTACATAAGTTTCTACACCAATATTGTTGAAAAACTCAAGAGTTTCAGCTGTTGCAAACTTTGAAAAAACAGAATATAAAAACTTTTCCCCCCTTGGGTAATTCTTTGCAAGTTCTCTAAAGTCAAATTCAGCATGGCATAAATTACACCTGCCCCCACC
>CAKUQA010000127.1 GCA_934675225.1 uncultured Candidatus Melainabacteria bacterium
AATGAAAGTTCTGGGGTATTTAACACCAAATGAAAAATTCGAACAACTTAGTGTTGCGATTGCTTCTTGAATTCGCCATTTTAATTTTGTAAAGTTTTGTAAACATCAATTTTAAATAAAATTATTAGTGATAATGGCTTCCATAAATCCTTTTGTAAAAAGCATTTTGACCTAAAAAAAGGAATCTCTTATTTACATATTTATATTGCAAATACCAATGTATGACAAAAATATAAAGAAGAAACTATTGACTTTTTAATTTTTTTATGCAAATATGCATGTAGAACAAAAATTCCTATGAACATTACAAAGGGTTTGTTCGATAGGAATTCTTTGCACTAACGTTTAAGTTAGCTTCGCAACTACATCTTAAACGATTTTAATAAAAAAATCAAGTGCAGAGTTTAGATTAGTAACCCTTAGGAGATTAAAATGTTACATAAATATTATGTTAACAACTCTGCACAACAAAATGGCGATCACGAAGTCCATGAAGAACATTTACTTATCTCAAGATGGCACATGACGTGAAATATCTTGGCATGTTTGAAAATGGGATTCAAGCTGTTGCATATGCAAGAAAATTTTATGCAAAGGCAGATGGTTGCTATTTTTGCTGCAAGGAAGCTCACACGAGCTAATTAAGATTTTAATGGAAAGAGGGAGTATTCCCTCTTTCCAAAATCAAAAGGAATTAAAATAATGAAAAAAGTAAAACTAAAAGGTATCGTAAATATTCAAATGGGACTTGTTTTATCACGAGCAGGCGCAAAACAACTTGAGTTAATCAAACAAAACGTAATGGAAAAATTTTCAACAAATGAAACTTATCAATATAAAACTGTTACATTACGTTCTATTGATGAACAAGGAAATTTAGATGAAGATCAATGTGATGATTTTATCAGTAAAGATAAGTTAACAGATCGATATTTAACCGTTAAAAATGATATACTTATTAGGTTGTTCTCACCATTAAAATCATGTCTAATAAACGATTCGCAAGAAAATATTGTTGTTCCTTCTCAATTTGGCATAATAAGATTAAACGATAATGCCAAGAATAATATTTTGCCTGAGTATTTGCAATTGGTTATGCAAAATAAGGATTTTATCAATCAAGTTGAAAAACTTGAAGAAGGTTTTCAACTGAGATCAATAAAAACAAGCTCAATAGAAAATGTTGAAATTTGCATTCCTACATTACAAAAGCAAAATAAGCTAATTGAAATTGCAAAACTCATGAAACGGAAAGAGAATTTATTATCAAAATTATTAGAACAACAAAAAATTCAAAATGAAATAATACAAGAAAAATTAATTAAAGGAGAAATATAATGAAAACTACTAAATCTGATATTGAAGCAGCTTTATGGCGTGGGGCTAATACCTTCAGAGGCATAATTGATGCTGCAAATTATAAAGACTATGTTTTATCTATGTTGTTTGTTAAATATTTAAGCGACACATATACAGAAAATTTAAATGATTTAAAAGACAAATATAACGATGAAGCAAGATTGGAAAGGGCAAAGTCTCGTTTACCTTTTGTACTCCAAGAAGAACAAACTTTCGATTACCTATATGATAATAGATATGACTCTGAAATAGGACAAAAAATTAATACCGCATTGCGTGCTATTGAAGATAATAATGCACAATTACAAGGTGTATTTAGAAGCGTGGATTTTAATAGTGAAGCTAATTTAGGTAACTCAAAGCAAAAAGCTACAACCTTAAGAAATCTACTTGAAGACTTTAAACCACTTGATTTAAGACCTTCAATGATTGAAGTAAAAGAAAACCAGGTTGCTTCAGATGTTCTTGGCGATGCTTTTGAATATATGATTGGTGAATTTGCTAGTCAAGCCGGTAAAAAGGCGGGCTCTTTCTTCACTCCAATGATGGTATCAGAGTTGATGGCGCAAATTGCAAAACCCAAATCAGGAGATAGTATTTATGACCCAACATCCGGTTCAAGTTCATTATTGATTAGAGCTGCAAAATATGCCGGAGTAAAACAAGTTGCTATCTATGGGCAAGAAATGAACGGATCTTCTTGGTCAATGGGTAAAATGAATATGTTTATCCATGACATTATGGATGCAAAACTTGCTTGGGGCGACACGTTAGCAAACCCTGCTCACCTTGATAGTGATGGGAATTTGATGAAGTTTAATGTAGTTGTTGCTAATATGCCATTTTCTCAGGATAAGTGGGCTGAAGGATTTAACCCCGGTGGCGAAAATGACGGCAATAACAAGAATAAAGATAAGAAATTTAAAATGGAAGCCAAACTTGATCCATATAACAGATTTGACTGGGGGGTGCCTCCATCAAGTAAAGGCGACTGGGCATTTTTATTGCACATGATAAATAGTTTACAACCTGATGGAAGAATGGTTGCTGTTGTTCCTCATGGTGTATTGTTCAGAGGTGCATCAGAAGGCATCATAAGAAAAAGAGTAATTGAAGAAAACTTGTTGGATGCGGTTATCGGGCTTCCTGAAAACTTATTCTTCGGCACATCTATTCCGGCTTGCTTGTTAGTTATTAAAAAGAATAGAACAGATAAAAATGTCTTATTTATCGATGCATCAGGCGAAGGAAGATACATTAAAGATAAAACTCAAAACAAGTTAACAGATAAGAACATTCAAGATATTTTAGATGCTTATGATAATAGAAAAACTATTGAGAAATTCTCACATCTTGCAACATATGACGAAATCAAGGGAAATGAGTTCAATTTAAACATTCCTCGTTATGTTGATACGTTTGAGGAAGAAGAAATTATCGATATTGATGAAGTTAGAAATAATATCAAAAATATCAAAACTGAACTCGCTAAAGTTGAAACTCAACTAAATAAATATTTGGAAGAACTAGGTTTGGGGGTGTAGATGAACGAGGATAAAAACGAATTAATAATATATGAAACACCAAATGGTAAATTAGACATACAGCTTGATTTAAAAAATGAAACAATATGGCTTGATAGAGAAAAAATAGCACAGTTATATAACATACATATATCAGGTGTTTCGCGCCATATTCAAAATATTTTTGAAGACGGAGAAGTTGATGAAAAAAGCAATGTGCAAAAAATGCACATTGCTAATTCCGATAAACCTGTGGAATATTTTAGTCTTGATATTATCTTGGCTGTTGGCTATAGAACGAATTCAGCAATTGCCATAAAATTCAGAAGATGGGCTACCCAAACATTAAAAGAATATATAATTAAAGGTTTTGTTCTCAATACCGAAAGATTAAAAAATCCTGGTGGATGGGATTATTTTGATGAACTTCTTGAAAAAATCAGAGAAATTCGTGCAAGCGAAAAAAGATTTTACCAAAAAGTTCGAGATTTATTTGCATTAAGTGTGGATTATAAAGATGACATTAAAGCCTCAAATGACTTTTTTGCCGAAGTTCAAAACAAACTTTTGCATGCCGTTACAAATAATACAGCAGCAGAAATAATAGTAAGTCGTGCGGATGCTACTAAGCCAAACATGAATCTTACCAATTGGAGTGGTTCAAGAGTTCGTAAGCAGGATGTAATAATAGCAAAGAATTATCATGTATGCATATTTCAAAAAAAATTAATAATAAAGAATTAGCTAGATCTGTACTAAATGAAAATGACATTTTATTTGGTATTGCAGGTGCGTTAGGAGCTTGTGCAATCGTAAAAAAGGTCAATCTTCCTGCGAACACTAATCAGGCACTTGCTATAATTCGTATAAATTCAAATTTGGCAGATATTAATTTTGTTGGTTGGATAATGTGCTCTAAACTTATGAAAAAATACATTTATCTAAACAACACTGGTGGAGCACAGGCAAACTTAAATTTAAAACAAATTAGCAACTTCAAATTACCACTTCCTGCATTAGATAAACAAATTGAAACAGCAAGAATTCTTGATTTAATAAATAGAAAAATCAGTTTGATAAACAAAGAACTTGAACAATATAAACAACTAAAAAAATCACTTTCACAATTACTTTTAACAGGAATTGTAAGAACTATGGAGTAATGAAAAATGGCAAAATATACAAAAGAAATAATAGAAACAGAAAACTCAAAGCTTATATATAGAGTAAATGATGAAACTAATGAAAGAAAATTAGTTGCAAATATTGAGATGGGAGATAAACCTTCTATAAAATATTATATAGATAACTTTATTGTAGATGAAATAAGTATTGAAAATCGTTCAAATTTTCCGAAAGGGGTTTCTGATTTAGGTGTTATCACATCAGTAATGGATAAAATTAATAAACAATTAAAAAAACTACAAAAACCAATAACTGAATTTATAATTTCAGATAAAAAAGCTACTACTATTAAATATAGTGGGAAAAGTAAAGAATGCTTTAAAGTTATATTTAATTCCAATGATATTGAATCTTTACAAAACAAATATAATCTATATAAAAGAATTGCATCTAATAATTTAAATATTTCTACACAACAACTTCTACATGAAAAAGCTCCATCAATCTTTACAGAAGAACAAAAATCTATTAATTTGAGCAAAAAAGTATTTATGGATAATTTAAGAGAAGGTATAAAAAAAGATTTAACAGTTGAGGATGTCCAAAAGTTAGGTGATTTTTATATAGAAGCAAGTACAAAATTTGTGAGAAAAGATGTTAAAGAAAAATTACTTGTTGATTTACAAGACAAAACAAAAATTATTGCTCTAGAAAGTTTAATGAATGAATACAAGGAATTACTTGAAGAAGAACCTGCTGAAAATAAGTGGCAAAAGTTCTTTGAGAAATATATTACAATATTAGATAGTCGTTATATCAAAGTTTTAGATAAAAATAATATTTCCACATATACTACTAAAAAACCAGATTTAATTTTATTAGATTTATATAAATTTATTGATTTATACGAATTAAAGAAGACAAATACAAATTTACTTGAATATGATAATAGTCATAAAAATTATTATTGGCACAAAGACATTGCAATGGTTATTGCTCAAGCAGAAAAATATGTGCGGAAAATGACTGAAAATTCATCTACATTAATAAGAGAAATAAAGGAAGATAGTGGTCTTGTTGTTGACATTGTCAAACCCAAAGCAATTATTGTTGCAGGACATAGTAAATATTTAAATAATGATAATAAAATTAATGATTTTAAACTCTTGAGGGAGAGTTTAAAAGACATTACCTTTATTTTATATGATGAATTTTATAAGCAATTAAA
>CAKUQA010000128.1 GCA_934675225.1 uncultured Candidatus Melainabacteria bacterium
TAATAAGGGACTTTTCTTTATGATAACAATGAATTTTTATACCTGCAACAGTTACACAAAGAATAAAAAACCATACCACAAATTCAAGCCACACATATTTATGCATTCCGTTGAAAATTTTCATATCGCAATTATACATCAACCCATATTTTTTTGCTACTTGCCAAAAAAGTTTTTGTATTATACTATAAACATATAAAATAAAAGTGAGGTTTATTAACTTATGATGGATCAGATAATCAAAATTGCATGGGACTTAAACGATAATACTGATAACAGATACAAATTGGTTTATGAAATTGCGGAATTAGCAAAAAAACTTGTTGATGAAAATCAGGCTAAAAAAGCTCATGATGATTTTAATTTCGAAGAAAATTTTGACACAACTTACAAAAAAGAAAATCCTGTAGAACATGCTATTATGGTAAAAGCTGCAGAAGCTGACGAGGATAGATTAGTAGGTTAATAGAAATTTTTTAAAGGCACAAGTTGTATACTTGTGCCCTTTTGTGTATTAAAAAGGTCTTACTTAAAACAGATATAAGAGGGGTTAATTATGGAAAACAGCATCACATTTATTAACGAAAAAACCAATAATTTCAAACCTGAAATCGGAATTATTTTAGGCTCGGGTCTTGGTGAACTTGCAGACGAATATTGTGATATAGCTGTCTCTTATAATAATATTCCCAATTTTATAAAATCAACCGTACAAGGACATAAAGGGAGATTAGTTTTTGCAAAAATTAACAATAAAAATGTTGTAATGATGCAAGGAAGAAACCATTTCTACGAAGGACATTCAATGCAAGAAATAACATATCCTGTTAAAGTTATGAAAGCATTAGGTGTAAAAACTCTTATACTTACAAATGCAGCAGGAGCTGTAAATGAAACTTATAAACCGGCAGATTTGATGTTAATAACAGACCACATAAACAACATGGAAGCTAATCCGCTAATCGGGCCAAATGACAATTTTCTTGGCGAAAGATTTCCTGACATGACAGAAGTTTATAAAAAAGATTTAATTAAACTTGCAGAAAAATGCGCAACTTCTTTAAACATTAACCTCCAAGAAGGTGTGTATTGGGCAAACTCAGGTCCAAATTATGAAACTCCTGCAGAAATAAAAATGATTAGAAAACTGGGTGGAGATGCTGTCGGAATGTCAACAGTTCCAGAAGCTATAGTTGCAAACTATTGTGGCCTAAGAGTACTCGGAATTAGTTGTATTACAAACGCTGCCAGCTCTGAAACAAGTGGGAAACTTTCGCATGAAGAAGTTATTGATGCCGCAAATACAGCAAAAACAAAATTCAAAAGTCTAGTACTTGAAATTATTAAAAATATTGACTAATCAATAATTAAAAAATTTTTAAACAAATCTATTTTACGCTTTTGCAGTTAATTGAGCAGGAGCTGCCGTTTTCGGTTCTTGCGGTTTTTGAGCTACTTCGTAAGTTTTGATTGAACGTTTACCAGTCAAACGTTTCATAAAGTCATAATATTTTCTTGTAAATCCGGTAGCTTTGTCTTGTTTTTCTTCTATTGCAAGCAATTGTTCTCTTGAATGAGTTCCAACAGGAACACCTACAGATTTTCTTGTTAACCATTCACCAATTGTTGTATTAGTTAATGTAATCCAGCTCATTCCAAATAAAGATTGATGATATTGTTTACTAAATGTGCTATTGAATAAATCAATCAACAATGTTTGGTAGAACAATCTTGAACCTTCCTGAACAAATCTTTCTTTAAATTTGGTTTTAGCACCTTCAACATCATTACCATTTGATTTTAACATTACCATGTTATAGTTATCTGTCATCAAGAACCAAATAGTAGCAGCAAGTGCAGCTGTTTTTGCCAAATTAGAAAGTTCACTGTTTGAAACATTTGACATTGTATCAACATTGAATGCTTTCAAGATATTATCTGTTACATAATCGTGGAATTGTTTCTTATCAATTTTACCTTTAGAATATTTTTCAGCCATATTTCCGATATTGTCTACACTTTTTGCTAGTGCTGAAATTTCCGGAGTAGCTTTCTTTGAAGCTTTTGTACCTTTTTTGAATACTGTACTTATGGCGTCATCCACAAATTTATATGGCATTGAACCATATTTCCAAATAAACTTAAATGGAGCAATTACGAAATTTACTAAAGGTTTAACTTTTTTATCTTTTTTACCCAAGCTAATTGACCCATCGGCATTTGTTGCAGTTTTAGCAACTTTTTTATATTTCTCTGCCAATGATGTAAAGCCATTTTCTTCAAGAACTTTTGTTATTGTATCAAATTTATCTTTTGAGATTTTATAATCATCAACTTGAGTCAATTTATTATAATGATTTTTGAAAAATCCTGCAAATGATTTCCAAGCATTATCAACAGCATCAATTTTTCTTGCACCCTTTATTGCAAAGCCACCAACAATAATTGCACCGACAGCTTTTCCAACTGTACCTAAAGATAATAGCGGTTTTTGAGCTTTTTCTTTATCGTCTTTTTTGTTTTCAGTTGCTTTAAATGAAACTTCAGGTTTTATATTTGCTTCCGGCGCATGGTTTTTAGCATTTTCTTTTCTTGCTTCTTCCGGAGTTAATCTTGTAATATGTTTTCCGTTTATCACACGAGAAAAGGCTTCTGTAGTAAGAGTCGTTAACGCTGTCATCAACATAATACCCATTTTAGAGTTATTGATGTATTTGTTTAACGCACCTAAAGTAACTAATGTAATATATGCATTAAAACCAATTCTTGCCATTTCCTGTTTAAATCTGACTTTTTGTTCATGGGTTGCAGAATTTTTGTCATCATCCATCATTCGAGACAAGTTGTATGCATCATTTGCCAAGAAAATTGCAGGTGGTAAACCTGAAACAAGTCTGTTTAAAGAACGTTCATGTTTTGTATCATAGTTACCTGTTTTAGGATCAAACATTTTTATTGAACGTTGAAACATTTCAGCTGACTTTTCGTTATCAGGCAAGTTTTTAACTTTTTCCATTGTTTCAAAAAGTCCTCTGAGCGAGTTCATTTGGGCATCAACTTTTGAACGTTGTCTGATATTTTTAAACAAAGGTTTTTGTAATGTGTCTTGAGCCCAACCTTTAAATGGTTTGATTTTTCCAACTAATTCAACAGCACCATTCAAAATATCTGCAGGCAAAACTTTAACCGGATAAATTAAACCGTCCCAAATAAGTTGAGGAATTGTTTTTTTGCGGAAAGATATTTTATCTCCGTCAATTTTAACCATATTATCAGTTAATTTAGACTTTTTAACGTGTTCTAATAATTCTTCCCCAATAGACGATTGTGTCGTTTTCCCTAATTTATCTTTGGTAATTCCCATATATTTTTGAGAAAATTGAGAAAACTCTTTTATACTATATTGACCGGCATCTTTATATCTTGGAGCAAATCTAAGAGCTAAACCTGTTGCCAACAGAGCACCAACAGTATATAAAAGCGGCTTCATTTTGTCGTCTTTTTTAGGTTTTGGATTTTGTTGTTGATTTGAATTTGCTCCATTAAAAGAAAGACCTTTAAAAGATAAATCATTTAGATTACTTTTTAAAGGTCTCTCATTTATTGAATTTTTTAAAGACATGAACTCGGAAGAAAGAGGTGCTCGATTTGGAGATGGTTCTCCGTTCGCCTTATATCGTTGCTTCACTGCGTCGTATGTATATCTTCCTACTATCATATTTCAGTCCTTCCCGACATGTATTTTTTACTGAACATAAAATTTTGACAAGTGCATGTGAATAAAAAATTTACATTATTTCATAATTCAAAACTATAAAATAATTTGTTCAATATTACAACCGGATTTATTCTGTAAATTATTTTCTTTATTATTGTTTTGCCAGAAGAAAAATCCGATAGCAATTGCTGCAACCAAAACAATTATGAAAAATATTTTTGTCAAAATCGCAAAAATTTTCCCGACAACAAATAAAACTATAATTATACCTAATCCAATTAATAAAACTGTAAAATCCATTATCTCACCTTATTTTCTTCACCTTTAATAAGTCTTTGAATATTTGTTCTGTGTAACCAAATTATATACAAAGCACCTAGTGCGCAATAACCGATATACGCAATCGGAGCATGAAATGCCCACATAATAAACGGCGACAAAGCTAAAGCGATTATAGAGCCCAAAGAAACATATCTTGAAAAAAATGTAATTACAGCCCAAATAGCAGCAATAATCAATCCAACTTGCCAATTAAGAGCTAAAATAGTTCCAACTCCTGATGCAACAGATTTGCCACCTGTGAATTTTAAGAAAATTGATTTGCTATGACCTAAAATAACTGCAATTGCAGCCAAAACAGGTAACAAACCTATTCCGGTAAAAGACTTTGCAAACATAGCCGCCAACACAACCGGCAAAGCACCTTTAAAAGCATCCAACAACAATGTTATAAAAAACCATTTTTTACCCATTACACGTTTAACATTTGTTGCTCCGGTTGAACCAGAACCAATTGTTCTGATATCTTCTCCCGTAAAAGCTTTTACAATAATATAACCTGTCGGGATTGAACCAATTATATATGCACTTATTATAACCGCTAATAATTCTAAAACTTTTTCCATTTTTTCTCCTATTGTATTACGCATACCACTTGCGCAATCACCCAAACATCAAGCCCTGATTGAAAACAAAGCTTTGCAAATTATTATAACAGGGATATTGTAATAATTCAAGAATATATTATAATGTATTTAATGAAAAAGATTTTGAGTTTATTAATATGTTTCCAAATACTTTCTTTACCTGTACTTGCAGAATATGATTTTTCTGACGAAGCACAGGCTGAATTTGACAGAAACAAATACCAAAATATTAACTCGCAACCTATGGATTTTACTAAAAAAAGAAATAGAACAGAAATTAAAAACAATACACCCAAAGATATTACAACTCCAACAGTAATTAATGAAGAAATGCAACCAAATGCATTCACTCCACCATCACATCAAACACTAACCGGATATATTGTAGAAATACCATCCGGTACAACTTTTAGTGTAACTTTTGATTCCGGAATAAGTTCAGGCAGTTTAGAAAAAAACGACAGACTGACCGTTCGACTAACAAATGACTTAAGATATAATGGCAAACTTATTGCTCCTGCAGGAAGTCTTGTTTATGTAACAGCAACAGATGCAAAAAATGCAGGTTTAGCCTATGGTAGC
>CAKUQA010000129.1 GCA_934675225.1 uncultured Candidatus Melainabacteria bacterium
GTTGAAAGACAATTAGTTGAAAAAATTAAAGAATATGGCATGAGATGTGTTGGCCCCAACTGCTTAGGCGTTGTAAACACTCACCCAGACGTTAGAATGGACGGATGTTTCGCTGAATCACTTCCTGAACGTGGAAACATTGGTTTCGTTTCTCAATCAGGTGCTTTAGGTGGCGGTATTTTGAATATTTTGAAAGACTTAAACCTAGGTTTTGCTCAATTCATTTCAATCGGAAACCAAGCTGATGTTAACGCTGAAACAGCTCTTGAATATTGGGAAAATGATGAAGACGTTAAACAAATCTTGTTATATATGGAATCAATTCAAGATCCTGCTAACTTCAGAAAATTAGCAACAAGAATTACTAAGAAAAAACCAATCCTTGCATTGAAATCAGGTAGATCAGCAGCAGGTGCTTCTGCAGCTTCTTCTCACACTGGTTCATTAGCAGGTGCTGATAAAGCTGCTGCTGCATTGTTGCACCAATCAGGTATTATCAGAGAATTTTCTTTGAAAAACTTGTTTGCTACAGCTAAAGTATTCTCTACTTGCCCTATTCCAAAAGGAGATAGAGTTGCTATTATCACAAACTCAGGCGGCCCTGGAATTATGGCTACAGATGCTGTTTGCGAATACGGTATGCAAATGGCTAAATTAACAGATGCTACAAAAGACAAATTAAGAAGTTTCTTACCATCTGCAGCATCAGTTAAAAACCCTGTTGATATGATTGCTTCTGCTCCAATTGAACACTACAAGCAAACATTAGAAACAGTTATTGCTGATGAAAATGTTGATATGATTATTACAATCTATCTTCCATTCTTAGGCTTGAAAGATATCGATGTTGCTAAAGCTTTGATGGAAATTAAAGCAGAACATCCTGAAAAACCTGTTATCGGTGTATTTATGACTAAGAGCGAATTCTTTACAAAACTTTCTGATATGAAAGTTAATATGCCATTCTTTATGTATGCAGAAGAAGCTGCTGACGGCTTGAACAGATTGAATGAACAAAGACTTTGGATTGAAAAACCTGAAGGAAAAATTCCTTGCTATTCAGATGTTGACAAAGCTAAAGTTGACAGCATCATTAAAAATGCATTAAAAGAAAACAGAGCACAATTAACAACTCTTGAATCAATTGATGTATTGCAAGCTTATGGAATCAGAGCTTGTAAATATGGTTTGGCAACAAACGAAGAAGAAGTTGTTAATCTTGGTAATTCAATCGGATACCCTGTAGTTATGAAAATGACTTCAAAAACAACTTCTCACAAAACAGATGTTGGCGGTGTTGTTGTAAACATCAAATCAGAAGAACAATTGAGAAAAGAATACAAAGGCTTACTTGAAAGATTGGAAGCTAAAGGCTTGTTAGAAGGTCTTGAAGGTGTAATCATTCAAGAAATGGTTAAAGGTTCTCGTGAAATGGTTTGTGGTATCGCTACAGACCCTCAATACGGTCCTATGATGATGTTCGGTTTAGGCGGTGTATTCGTTGAAGTTATGAAAGACGTAACATTCAGAATTGCTCCTTTGACAGACACTGATGCTATGGATATGATTAAATCTGTTAAAGCATACAAACTTCTTGAAGGTGCAAGAGGAACAAAACCTGCTCAAATCGACCAAATTCAAGAAACATTATTGAGATTGTCTCAATTAGTTAACGACTATAAATTCATCGATGAATTAGATATTAACCCATTGTTAATTTCTGAAACAACTGGTGAAGGAATTGCTGTTGACGGTCGTATTAAAGTTAGATTAGAAGAAGCTAAAGCTGCTTTGTGTTGTGATTGCGAAGCTTGCTCTTGCTGCTAGTTAAACTTTAAAATATAAATAAAAACGGTACCTTTGAAAAAAGATACCGTTTTTTTTATTTCTAATCAAATTTTAATATATTATCAAGTGGAATTTCTAAAGAATTTGCAAGAGAAACGATTTTTTTTATTGTTAAATTCTGTTCTCCGCGCTCAACTTTGCCAATATAATTTGGGTGAACATTTGCCAATTCTGCAAATGCCTCTTGAGACAAAGACCTTTTTATCCTAGCAACACGGAAATTCAACCCTATCTTTTTTAGAACATCAACATAATCTAACATATAAAGAAGTTTATACTATTGACAATGTGTATTCTATACTACTATAATAGTGTAAAAGGAGAATTTATGAAAAGATATTCAGTTAACAAAGTTTTATTGAAGTCACTCTTAAAAAATAACACATCCAATTCGGCGTTCACACTAGCAGAAATTCTAATAACTTTAGGAATAATTGGTGTTGTTGCTGCTTTAACCATGCCTGCATTAATCAACAGAACAAGAAATAAAGAATTACATACTGCTTTTTTAAAAACCTATTCAGAACTAAATCAAGTTGCTCAAAAATATTATGTTGATAATGGTATATCAATTACCGAGGCAACCATTGATGCACCAAACAATCTTGCTACTCAAATTATGACTGAATATTATAAAGAAGCCACTAAAGTAACTACCGGAGGAATGGGAACAAAAGACGAAGAAGGGAATTATAAAGCATTTTATTCTATACGAACTTTAAATGGTCATGCATACTCAGGAGGCGCAAATTCTAACGGCTCTAATTCTTCTTTTATGTGCGATAATTCACCATTTTTTCAAACAGCATCCGGAGCACTATTTATTTTCAATGACAAAGCAAGGGAGGGAGACCCAACAGGACCTGTAGTATGCGTTGATGTAAATGGACAAAAAGCTCCTAACCGATACGGAATGGATTATTTTTTATTTGCATTTACAAAAGATAGCAAAGTTGTTCCAATGGGCGACATTAATCAAACAAATATTGGAGGAGCAAATTCTAACGGTTCAGCTACAAATTTCTTTAAAAATGGAGCAGCTTTTTGTTCTAATAGCGTTGACGATATATCAAAAAACATATCTTGCGCATATTATGCACTTTCTAATACTCATCCGACCAAAACAGGAAAAGATTATTGGAATGATTTTTTGGGAGAAGTTTCTTTCAGGTAAAACTTTTTCTTAATATTTCTTAAAAATAACCTATTTCTTGGCAATTATATTTTTTAAGAGTATTATAGAATGTGTAAATATAATTACCCTAAAGAAAGAAGGTTTTAAGTATGATAGTACGCTCAATAGAAGCTGCTTATGGAGCTTTCTTAGATAGAAAAGCCGTTACAATGATGCACCGCAAATCTTTAAATGGAATAGATTTACAATATTACAATAAATTAGTAGAAACTTCTGGTCCATCAGTACATAAACCAAACAAGGTTATAAAAAGTTTCATAAAAGCATATAAACATCAAGTTGCAAAATTAAAGATGGAAGAAAGCATTAATGCTCAATTTGCAACTCCAAGTACAACTAAAAAAATAGCAAAAGCATTGATAAAGGGAATTGTAAAACCTTTTACAAAACAAAAGCCAAAATCTTTCATTATGTAAAGCAAATATTAAATTGACCAAAATTTTTATTAATGCTTTAATCATAATATGAACTATATTTTCTATTTTTTAATAGTAATATCAATAGTAGCAGGAGCAATCAACGGAAAATTGCCTGATGTAGTCAATTCAATTTTATCAGGAGCAGAACTTTCCGTTAAAGTAGCTTTTTCTCTTATCGGAATAATGGCTTTTTGGCTAGGGATGATGAAAATTGCAGAAAAATGCGGCTTAATTTCAATTATTGCCAAAATTATAAAACCAATTACCAAAAAGCTATTCAATGAAATTCCACAAGACTCTCCGGCTATTGGAGATATTGCGATGAGTTTTTCAGCAAACGCATTCGGCTTGACCAATGCAGCAACTCCAATCGGCATAAAAGCTATGGAAGAACTCCAAAAACAAAATATAGACAAATCATCGGCATCAAATGCTATGTGTATGTTTCTTGCGATGAATACAGCAGGATTTCAACTTATTCCAGCAACAGTTATCGCAATTTTAATAGGAATAGGTTATAAAAACCCAACAGAAATTATAGCTCCAACGCTTTTAGTAACAAGTATAGCCTTTATTAGTGCAATTGTATTAGCTAAAATTTTTCAAAAATTCTGGGCTCCGCAATCTGTTAACAATGTTCTTTCCTCAAAGGAAACACAAAATCTATCTGATTTTGAGGAGGAAGCATAATGTTTCAATCTATAATGAAAATAATTTCTCTTTGGGCATTACCTGCAATAATTCTATTAATACTAACAATGGGCCTATGCAAAAAAGTTCCGTTATATGAAACATTTACCACAGGCGCAAAAGATGGCTTTAAAGTTGCGATAGATATAATCCCGTATCTTGTTGCCATAATTGTTGCTATTTCGATGTTTAGAGCTTCCGGAATAATAGATTTGATATCCCATGCCTGCGCTCCGCTACTTGCAAAATTAAACGTGCCTGCAGATACAATTCCGATAATGCTAGTTCGTTCATTATCAGGTTCAGCTGCTCTTGGAGTATTTTCAGATATCGCAAATAATTTAGGACCAAATGCTTATGCAACAAAGCTTTCTGCTGTTATGGTTGGCTCAAGCGAAACCACTTTTTACGTTTTAGCCGTGTACTTTGGAGCTGTTGGAATTTCAAAACTCAGATATGCACTTTTAGTTGGCTTATTAGCAGACTTTATAGGAATTGTTGCAGCAATCGCTGTCTGTAATTTTGTGTTTTAAAGTCTGTTTCAACCCAACTTTGAGTAACATTTTGCAATTTACTATTGTGTACAATTGCCTTAACTAATACTGCATAACTTATATCTATAAAATTAATTTTATTAATTCTTTCAATTACATATTCTCGACAACCACAATTATGACAAAAATGCTTTTCGGGAATTATTTCTTTATTTTTTATAATTCCTTTTAATTTAACTCCACAACAAGCACAGCGGACTAGATACCATTGATTTTCAACCAATTCGCCACAATCCGGACAATATGCAAAATCAACATCCGGTCTAACTCTTGAGTGCTCACATTCTTTATTTAATTTAAAAAACTCCAATATAGTCATACTTTTTTTATAATTATTATTTTTTTAATGTCAACTTACCCACCTGACCAATATTAGAATTACCCAGCAAGCCAATTGGAATAAGGACGTTTCTTTTATTAAATATAATTATTAAATCTTTTTCATACTTCCAGCTATTCTTAATTCCAACGAGCCTGTTAAATCAGGCTCTTTTTTTGTGCTACGCACGTAGCCCAC
>CAKUQA010000130.1 GCA_934675225.1 uncultured Candidatus Melainabacteria bacterium
GATTACAAGTATAAAGAGAGATAAAAGCGTAAAACAATTTGAGAAATCAGAGAGTTTTACAAACAAGAAAGGTGAAAAGATTATGACAAAAAGATTCGGTTTTACACTTGCAGAAGTGTTGATCACATTAGGTATCATCGGTGTTGTAGCTGCTATGACAATGCCTACATTGATGAACTCAACTCAAGGTGCACAATACAAGACAGCTTACAAAAAAGCTTTGTCAGCTATTTCTCAAGCTGTAACTTTGAACGTTGCTTTGGATGAATGGAACTTCGCAGATGCTACAGGTTCTACTCCATATACAGTTACAGAAATGCTTTCTAGCAGAATGAACGTTGTTAGAACTGAAGTTGGTGCTACAAATATTAAAGACGCTAAAGGAAATGCATATTCAGTAGCTAAAGGTTCTGGTGCTTTACAAGGTGTAACTGGCGCAACATCAGTTGCATCAACTAACACAACATTGTTCTTTAACGATGGTATTATGTTTACATACGCAACAAATTCTTCTGGATGTACACATGCTGATGGTGCTACTCCAAAAGATTGTTATGGTTTCATCGATGTTAACGGTGTTAAAGCTCCTAACAGAATTGTACAATGTGACAACTCAGGTGCAACAACTACAAACTGCCAAATCAAAAACCCAACTGACGTATATCCAGTTAGATTCTATGATGCAACAGTTGTTCCAAACTCTACTCCAGCTAGAGCTGTATTGTTCAGCAAATAGTCTGATTAAGCAGAGATTGGCTTATAAATATGAACAAAGTCTTGTATATAAATACAAGACTTTGTTTTTTTATATTTAGAAATTAAAAATTTTAAAACTTAACCAAGCATTTTCAACAATACACTTGAACTCATGCCAATAATATTTTCAATATCACCTGTATAAGATTTGATATATCCGTCAGGCATTTCTTGTATTCCGTAAGAACCGGCTTTATCAAAAGGTTTGAAATTATCTATATAATATTTTATTTGTTCTTCTGTAAGTTGTTCAAACGTAACCTCACTTGTTGTTGATTGCGTGTTATATTTTTGCGTTTCTGAATTCATTACAACTATAGATGTTACAACATGATGAGTTTTTCCGGACAATTTTTGAAGCATTTCAAAAGCACCTTTATACCCATCAGGCTTACCAAGAATTTTATTATCAAGCACAACAATTGTATCAGCAGCAATAATTGTTGATGGTTCTTTAACCAACGGAACAACGGCTTTTGCTTTATTATATGCTAAATTTTCTATAAATTCATAAGAAAAATCCGTCCTCGAGTGGTCCTCCACATACGGCGACGGAATGATTTCAAATCCAATATTATGTTTTTTCAGAATATCCGCTCTCCTTGGAGAAGAAGAAGCAAGGATTATTTTTCCCACCATTTTGTTCTCACTTTCTTTACTTGTAATTATACAGAAAAAAAATGAAAACAGAAACTTTTTACTGATACTGTTGGGAAGTTCGATTGTATCTTGCGGTTCTGGCATTTATAGCATAACAAGCTATATTAAGCCTTTGTTTAAGGTTCATCATATTTCGATACATGCTAGCATAATCATTCATAGCATCCATCATTTT
Organism: uncultured Candidatus Melainabacteria bacterium; assembly: GCA_934675225.1. GTDB lineage: Bacteria > Cyanobacteriota > Vampirovibrionia > Gastranaerophilales > Gastranaerophilaceae > Stercorousia. Next base: position 1,592 of record CAKUQA010000130.1, read on the forward strand.
TTTAGGATCAACCATTGATTCCATATTGTCATGGTTGTCAACTTTTTCTTCTGCATATTTTTTGACCAAAAGTTGGTCAATATAATCCTCAGCACCTATTGCCATTTGGTGTCCTCCCTGTGATTGTTTTATTCCTATTGATTGTGTGTGATGTGTGAGAAAGAGTTAAAAAAATTATAAACCTTTTTAAACTATTCCTTATTGATATTCCTTATGTATATACTAAGTATTTCTTTCCCAAAAAATTGCTTAATTTGACAACAATTGTTAAGAATTGTTTACAAATATGAATTAATACTGCCTGAATATTAATTATTTTCATTTTAAGCGTAATAAACTCAGTCATTCTGAGCGAATGCGAAACAATAATGTCGTCATTCTGAGGGCTTTGCCCGAAAGAATCCAGCTGATGATTTGCAATATTGGCGGAATGGACATCCCGCCTTACTAAAATAAAAAAATTAATTATCGTCATTCTGAGCAGAGCGAAGAATCTCCTAAACATCTTACCAACCATGCGATGTTTCGGCTTCGCCTCAACATGACAGAATGGACAATAAGTAGCTACAGTCGTTTTAACAAACAACAAATTATAAATTTGCACCACAGCATTTTTTAAATTTTTTACCGCTTCCACAAGGACAAGGATCATTTCTACCGATTTTACTTAAATCAATTCCTTCCAAAGAAGGTTTTTCGATGTCTTCCTCAATTATCCCTAGCGTTTTAGAAAATGCTTTTGATTTATACAAAACTGTTGTTGATGAAAAGATTTTGTTTTCCAAATATCTTGATTTGTAATGTTCTAACAGTTCTTCAAATGAATAATTTGTTCCCAAAAGTTTATTTACCACATCCATAAAGTTTTCATGGCGTTCTGCAACTCTTTTAATTATATTTGCAGAGAATTTATCATTTTCTAAGAAAAATTGTACACAAGCTTTTGCATTTTCAACACTTTCAGGATTTTCAATAATCCTATTAAAAGTTTCAAAAAACGGAACCGCATACAATCCCAATTCTTTATCAAAAATAATACCAACATCATATACTTCTTTGTGAGAAGAAAAACCACCAAGTGAATTTTCCAAGAAATTATCATACGAGTTATTAAACTCAGATACACTAAAGAATTTATAATTTTCAGGAAGTTGAATTTTATCAGCAAAATCAACCTTTTCTCCGCCTTCTGCAAAATCATTGAAAGCACCAATCAAGTCATCAGCAAACTTATTTGTTGTAACAACTTCGTCTTTTCCAAAAAATTCTACAAATTTTTCATAAATTTCTTTTACATTTTTTTCAATTTCTTTTTGCTTTTCTGGATTATCAAAATATACAAGTTCAGGATTCTGGATAATCTTTGCTACAGAATATCTTAGAGCATCATCTTTTCTTGAAGATGGTAAAACACCTGAAATTTCCAGCAAATAATATGCTTTTTCAAACTTAAAAAACCTTGCAACAACATATTGACCGGAACCAATTCCCCTAAAAGAGGTCATTTTTACCAAAGAAACAACACTATATGTTTTTTCATTAATAACATTATTCAAATCAAAGCCGTTTTGTAAAACTCTTTTTACTTCAAAAATTGAAGAAATAGAACCCATTAATGCTTTAACTATTTTTTTTGAAGAAGCTGAAACTTTTTTGGTATTTTCTAAATACAAAGCTAAAATACTTTTATTATCCAAATTTCGTTCAAAAATATAATTAAAACAAGCTGACTGAAAATTCATACCATTTACAGTTTTTATATATTCTTCAAAATCAGGCTTTACAAATTCATCGTTCTGTATAAACTCTGCCAACTCTTTTATAACATCATTAATTTCTTTTAAGTCTTCTAAAATAAGCATAATTATCTCCCTCTTATATAAAGAGGATACCTTAAAAGAATTAAAAACTCAATACTATAACAGGTTAATATCTAATTACAATTTCTTAACCAATGTTGTTTCCTGACTAAATTTACATTCAGGACACAACTTTTTAGCAACTGTTCTATCAGCACCTGCACCTTTTAAATCCCCATTTATTGCTCGAATAACACTTCTGTTATAATAAGCATCTGCAGGAGAAAAGAATACTGATTTTTTCTGGTTATATGCACTAATCAATGTATTTAGCTCTGCAAGTGCCGGTTTATAGTCTTTGTTTTTTAGTTGATAAATTGCTTTTTCATATCTTAATAAATATTTTGCGCCTTCAATTGTTTCTTCACTAATCGCCCTATCAAAAACTTGTAACATCTCGTCATAAGGCAAATAATAAGTCTTTACCCCTACAATATCATCTAAAAAGCTATCAGATAAACTGTATTTATTAGCCAATTCATAGTCAACAACAGCTTCTTTATATCTTTTCAGCTTAAACTTTGCATAAGCTCTTTGAGCATAAACTTCCGGAGAAATTGGAACAATTTTTGAATAAACATTTGACAAGTTTATTACTGAATTATATTTTTCAGCATGGCTTAAATTTACAATTGTATAAGGAGTAAGAACATATCCAGCAAATAGTAAAACTAAAAGCAATACAACATAAATACTTTTTCTTGGAGTTGAATTATATTCTTCAAACGCTTTTTCATCAATATTTTTAATAGTTGGTCTGAATAATGTTTTTTTGCATGGGCCAAACATTTTAAAAACAGATTTTATAAAAAAGTTATTAACAACCACATAGGTCAAATATAGCAACACCAACGGAATTAAAGTCAATGCCAAAACACTAACAAGATAAGGTTGTTTCATAAATTCCACAAAATACGAAAATATAACCAAATAAATATATGCAACTATTTCTACAGCAACAAGCCAATTCATAATTGTAGTATATTTTCTATATTCTTTCCCAAAATCTTTTAACTGTTCATCCGACAACCTTTTTTGGTAAAGATAACCTTCATTTCTCATAATACCTGCAACAATAGTATTGTTGCCAACATTGTACCAATTACAATACTGAGAATTTGCAAAAATCAATTTTCTCAAATCATTTAAATCAATATTAATATTCATAGCACATATTCTAGCATTTTTTTGAAAATTTTGCAATTGTTGATTTACAAAAAAAATTCAAGTATTATAATTATGGAGTTGGAAGATTTAATAACTTCACATTGTTGTCGGAATGTAGCACTCTGCCGAGTGGGACAATCCGGTGAATTGTCACACGAGAGGTGGTAGCGCACCTTTACAAATGTGAAACATTTGAAAATTTCATTTAATTGTCGGGATGTAGCGCAGTCTGGTAGCGCACCGTGTTCGGGTCGCGGGGGTCGCAAGTTCAAATCTTGTCATCCCGATTTTTTAATTCTTAGTTGAAATCGCTTTACTTATATCTTCTCTTGTGAGAATTCCTTTAATTTTGTTATTTTTATCAACAACAACAAGACTCTGAATATTATTAGAATGAAGTCTAAAATAGGCAATATATAAATTTTCAGAAGATTCAATTGTTATTGGAGACGGATTCATTAATTTATTTATCTCAATATTATTATCAACTCCTTGAAAAATCGCATCTTCTACATCTGATTTTGTAATTACACCAAGCAATCTGTTTCTGTCATTTTTTACAGGATAAGTTTTATATTCATAATCTTTAAC
>CAKUQA010000131.1 GCA_934675225.1 uncultured Candidatus Melainabacteria bacterium
TTAAACCGCTTCCAGGCAAGGGTAGACTTTTAAACGATAATATTTTTAACGCTCCGGCAATTATGGTTAAAGATGCTATTTATGATGCAAAAGCATTCAGACATGCTATGAAAGGTAACGCAAACGACCATGAGCTAGGAAAACTTAATGATGTTGGACTAAAAATAGGTGGACTTGCAATTGCAGGATATTTATTTACAAGAAAACAAACACCGGTTACTAAAGGAATGGAATTTGTCGGACTTGCATCTTTCTTGGCGTCAATGGCTATTTGGCCCAAAATTGCTATTCAGCTACCTGCATATTTAATCCATGGTGTTAATGTTCAAAAACAATATGAAGATAGTTTTGGCAGAAAAAAATCTTTCTATCAAGATCCACAATTTATTCCTTGGGATTTGTATTCTGACAAAGAAATAGACAAGATGGGTGATAGACTTGGTGTTGATAAAAACATGCCAAATCGTCGTGATGCAATTCAAGAAAAAATGAAAAAAATTGCTATCCAAAATAACACATTATGGATGCTTACAGCAGGTTTTGCAACTCCTGTAATGAGTGCTCTTATTTGTAACCAAACAGAACCATATCTTGCAAAATGGCTTAATAACAGAAAAAATAAAAAAGCAGATAACATACTATCAGACCTTGACTATTATTCTAAAAAATATGAAACAGGCAAAACAAAACAAAATATTGAGAACATTTCAAGAGAATATAATAACAAACCAGTTAATGAAGAACTTATAAACAAAATTGTTGAATCTTTTGAGGGCTTGGATTCAGTTACTGCCGAAAGCTTTAAGACTGATTTAAAAGAAATTATGACATCTAAAACATTTTCTATTAATGAAGATACAGCCAAATCTATTACTCATAACTTAAAAGATTTGTTTAAAGATAAACCGGTAGACTCAAAAGCTGTAAATTCTATTATTCCAAACGAAACAGAAATGTTTAAACTATTTACAGACAACAATTTTGTAAATAATGAAGCTAATGATAAAAATCTTAAACAAATAAGCGATAAAATTTTACAAACAATAAAACAAAATGTAGAAAAATACAATCAAGGAAAACCTGAGTCTGAACAAGTTGATTTCCAATATATTAAAAGTCAAATCAGAAGTAAAAAAACTGAAAAACATCCAATTAAGAGTGTATTTAGCCACTCAACTTCTGCAACATTTAATACAGAATTACAATCTAAAATATCAAGTATTGCAAGTGCATTTGACGGATTTAGCGCAAAAACAAATGCGTTAAATGAATATGCGGTAATCAAAGTCGGTTCAGCTCCCGAAACAATAATTGCAAACTATTGGAATGATGTATCAAAAGATTTACTTAAAACTCTCGGTATAACATCTAAAGAAATTGAAAAAGTTAGATTTGACAGAAATCTTACCGGCGAATTGCTTCGTGACAAAATTGAACACATTGTATCCGATGACAATTTATACAGAAAAGTAATGAAAGATTTGGTTGCCAAAGTTGCAAAATTGGATACAGAAGTAAAACCAAGTGACATTTCAATTTATGATGAAAAAGTTGATACTTTATTTGATGAATTTGGACAACTTTTAAAAGACAAACAATTTACAAGAACAGCCAAAGCTGTTTCAGGTATTGGAAACGATAATCAAGTCGGAACTTTAAAAAATATCCAAAAATCTTTTGCATCAGAAAGATTGCTCGGAGTAAAAAGTTCTTTCTACAGACTTATAAATACTCTTGATTTTTATAGACGAATTGCGAAAAACGTTAATAATATAGATATTTTGAAACAATATCCTAGAGAAGTTCGAGAAGAATTAATCGAAATGTGTAAAATCATTACATTACAAGGACATTCTTCTGACAACGCTACAAAATTCTATATGCTAAGAAACCCTCATCCATCAGACGATATGAGTGATATCGTAATTAAAAATGGTAAAGTTGATAACAAATATTTGGGTAAACGAGCATTAAATACAACAACAGATATTCCAAACGATAAATTCTTCTACCAAAGAGCTATGCAGCTCATGTTTGAGGACAAATTGGATAAAGAAACAAGCGAAATTCTTGATGGCAGCATTATCAAAAATAGCGTATTGGACTATAGAGATAAAGTTTTGAATATTATTGGCGGAGAACATTATTTCGCAAAACCTCATCACAAAATCAGACCTGATAGTAATGCCGGTTCTGAATTAAAATTCTTGTTAACAGGTATTGCTCCGGATGAATTGTTCTTTAAAGCCGGTCAACAAGCTTTCAACACTAAAAAATGGCTTAAGATTTTCGGAACATTTGGCGCAAGCTTGCTTGGAGTAACTGTTCTTGCTCAATTCTTTTTTGGGAAAATGCCAAAGAAAAAGGTGGATAAAAAATGATTAATTCAACCAACTTATTAACAATAAAGACCAGACCAATTAATTTTACTGCCACACAAAATCCGGCAGCACCTGTTTCTGCACCAAATCAGAATGTAAAAAGCAATTCAGGATTAATCAGTGCTTATCTTAATAATATGGCATTAATGAATGTTCCTGTTGTAAAAAAATCTGAAACCACAGCTCCTGTTAATTATCATAATAATTTAAGAACTTTGTTCAAAAATAACGAAGCTAATATTTTAATGATTATTCCTAGAACATTCAACGCTAAAGACACAAACGGCAACGAATATATTGACGGGAACGAAATCCATGGAACTTTCTTAAACGCTATAGACAGACTTGACGAAGTAAAAGCAGAAGGTTTTAATACGTTGCACGTACTTCCGATAAACCCTACAGGGAAAATGAAAGCTATGGGAACTGCAGGTTCTTTGTATTCTCCAAAAGATCTTTTAGCAATCGACCCAAATCTTATTGACCCAAAAGATCCTAGAAGTGACAAAGAACAATTTAAAGCTTTTATTGACGAATGTCACAAGCGAAATATCAAAGTAATGATAGACCTCCCAAGTTGTGCTTCTTATGATATGTTCCAAGAACATCCTGAATGGATGGCTATGGAAAGTGACGGGCTTGCAAAAACTCCTCAGGGATGGAACGATATTAGAATGTTCCAACCTTGGAAAGACGAAGGCAAAAGAACTCTTAACCCTAAATTGTTAGAATTGCATAAACAATTTGTTGATATGTGTATAGATTTGGGAGTTGACGGAATTAGAGCAGACGTTGCAAGAGCGAAACCAGTAGAATTTTGGGATGTATTAATTCCATATTCTCACATGAGAGATCCTGAATTTGGCTGGCTTGGAGAAACATATACTTATGAAGATGCTTCTCCTCAAGCAAATATGCCTTATGACAGACCTCAAGACTCTTTAAGAGCAGGATTTGATTTAATATACGGACAATACCACATTTTCCATGAATGGCCTGATGCTACAACATTTATGAATTATGTTAAAGAACAACTTGACATGTCATACAGTTTACCTAAAGGAAAATCATTGATTGGTTCATTTGCAACTCATGATGATATATCACCAATGTTCCACGGCGGAGCAGATTATTGCAACTTGACAATGGGGTTGCAAGCAACACTTCCAATGCTTAACCCATATATTGTTGACGGTTATCAATCCGGTGACAATTATTCTTATAAATATGAAAACAAACAAAACCCTGTCACTCAAACAGATAACCACGAAATGACTGTCCACAGAGGAAGATTAGATATCTTTAATTTGTCAAGAAAACCAGGTGGAAATCAACCTGAAATTGGCAACTTCATGAAAAGTGCATTCAAAATGCGTGATAAATATAAAGACGTAATAACTAAAGGAACATTTATCCAACTTGATAAAGAAAAAGATAAGAATGACCAAATTATTGCGTATGCAAGACATTTGAATGGAAAAACACTTCTTGTTGTTGCAAATAAAAACGTAAACAGACCTGTTGCATGTAATATTAAAGTACCAACTTTAAAAGCAACTCAAGAATTAAAGAACCTTCTTCCGTCTTACGGAAAAGAAAGTATCTTACAAGCACACGACAACAAGTTGAGTGTAGAACTTGGACCTGCAAGAGTTCATGTTTTTGAAATAGATACCCCAAATATAGAAAACTACACAAATAAAATATATAAACAAAACCTATAAACCAATAAATAAGAAGGCACATTAAATAAACATCTAGTACAGTCGTTACAAAAAACGACTGTATTTTTTGATTTTTTTTATTTTTTGAGTTAGAATATTCGGGCGAGGTATAAATATGCTACAAGAATTTATTAGTTCAAAAATACATAGAGCCACAGTAACAGATGCAAATTTAAACTATGTCGGCTCAATTACAATTGATGAAACTTTGCTAAAAGCATCAAACATCAAAGAATGGCAGAAAGTTGATATTTTAAACATTAATAACGGAGAAAGATTTCATACTTACGTAATTAAAGGGAAAGCAGATTCCGGAATGATATGTTTAAATGGTGCGGCTGCCAGAAAAGCTCAAGCAGGGGATAAAGTTATTATAATAGCTTACGGCTTATATAACCCTGAGGAGTTGAAAGACTATAAACCAACAATTGTTATTGTTGACGATAAAAACAAAGTTACAGATCTCCATAACTAACAGATTTGTAAAACTTGTAAATAATTTTTAAAAGCTTTGGATTTGAGTCCAGAGCTTTTTTTAATTCTTCTCTTTTTTCTTCGTCCGAAATATCAGAAACATAATAAAATTCCCAAGGCTGAACCTTCAAAACTTCCGATAACTTTTGCAGAGTTTCTACAGAAGGTGAATATTTGCCCGTTTCAAGGTAACTTAAACTTGTCGGCTCAATATTTATCATTTCTGCTAATTTTTCTTGCGTAAGTTTTTTTGACTTTCTTATATTTTGAATTCTTTTACCTATAGCCTTTTTCAAATCTGACATTTTCTACTCCACTTAAATTGTTTTATAAATACCGAACCCAAAACATAATGTTAAATACGAAATTTAGGATTGACTATTATTGCAACATACGATATAATGAGAATATAAATTTTTTTTGAAATGGGAGTATTATTTATGTTTAAACTAAAACAAAGATTTACAACAACCGACAAAAGAGCAACCCAAAAAGCTAAAAGAGAAAACTCAAATAAATTTACAGCCTTCACATTGGCTGAAATGATGGTTGTAATGCTAATAATTAGCATTGTATTGGCGGCTATGGCGCCGGTAATG
>CAKUQA010000132.1 GCA_934675225.1 uncultured Candidatus Melainabacteria bacterium
CCATTAGTAATGCTAAAATAGGAGTTATTTTGGCATCATTTTCATCCAATAACTTAGTTATTACATTAAACTTATTATAAACTTGTTCAATTTCTCTTAATTGAAAATTATATAACTGCAAATAAAACATAAAAAATTTATGAAATTCGCTATAACCAGTAAGCCAGTTCCCTCGAGTGCCTTCCATTTGATTTTTTATTTCGAACTTCTCTTTTAAAAACGAAATATAATCTCTCAAATTTGCTTGGGGAAGTTCTAATTCTAAATCAATAAATCGTCTTAAATATCCCTCTCCATCCATTCCACAACCATAAACATTACTAATAGTATGTTTCAATTGACTTCTGTCAATACCCAAAATAAATACTAAACCTTTTACATTAAACAAGTGTTTTACGGCTTCTAATAATTCAATTGCAAAAGTTGGTCTACATCGTTCCAATTCATCAATAAAAATATATAAATTTTTACCTTCTAATCTTTTTATAATTTCTTGTAGTCCTTCTTTAAAATTGCAAAGAGTATCTTGTAGTTGCTTATATTCTTCTAAAGTTGATATTTGAGGTGTTTTAATTAAATCAGCTTTTCTATATTTTTTTAATTCATCAATATTTATAATTCCACCAGAAGATTTATCTATGAAATTTTTTAATGATTTAACTATAATATCTTTGCAATTATTTAAATCTTCTTTAAAATCATAAGTTATTAACCCTTGTTGTTTCAATTGTTCCAAAAAATTATACAAAAATGGTAATAAAGGTTTTTCTACATAATCACAATCCCATGCATTAAAGAAAATAACATGTTCTTCATCATGGCTTAATTGTTCTGACCAACGTTTTAAAAAGAATGTTTTTCCACTACCATATTTAGCATTTATTGATAGAACATACGGTTGTACAATAGATTTGATAATTTTGGAATAATTTTCTGCAACTTCTTTTCTTTTAAATAAATCATCACCCCATATATTATCAGGATTAATACTACTTTCTTCGTTCTTGAAACATATTGGAACTGCCATTTTAAACTCCCCTTTTGATTATTTTTATTTTATTCAATTATAAGGGAAATTCTTTGAAAAATAAACTTTTTAACAATTTATTATTTTCAATCCTGCATAAAACTCATCCATCTTGTTCGCGACCTGTGCTTCTTTCGATTTTATTATATGAGAGTAAGTATTCAGGGTTACATTTTTATCTGCGTGTCCGAGTCTACCGCTTACAGTTACAATATCCTCACCTGATGAAATCAATAAGCTTGCGTTCGTATGTCGGAGTTGGTGAAAGGTTATTTTCTGCAAATTATGACGTTTCAAAAAGTTTGTAAACCATTTATAAGGTCGTTGCGTGCTTATTGGTTTTCCATCTTCATGCAGGAAAACATATTCCCCATTTTGCCAAGCAGTTCCGAATTTCAATCGGTTTTCTGTTTGTTGTTTTTTGTATTCTTTCAATAAAGATATTACAGTTTTAGAGGCTGTTACGGTTCTCATGCCTGCATCAGTTTTCGGTTTTCCCTCAACATCTCCAATCCCTGCAATATAGTGTCTTTGTTTATTTATGCTTATTTCACATGTATTGAAGTTAATATCTTCCCATTTTAAACCTGTGAGTTCACCCTCTCTTAAACCAATATCTATCGCAAGATAAATCATTGTCATATACATCAATGGTTCACTACTTAACGCATTTAGCATTTCTGCGACTTGCTCATCATTGTAATATTTAGCTTTCGGCTTTGTTACTTTTTGAGGTTTTGCACGTTCAGCAGGATTGTTCACCAAGATATTCCAATCAACTGCAGTTGATAATATTGAATGAATTACAATATGGTGGTTACGAATAGTTTTTGTTGTTAGTGTATTTGTTGATTCACTTTTGAACATTCGATGAAAATCAAGTTTATAAACTTCGCAAAGTTTTTGAGCTGTTGCATAATTCGTTGCTTGTCCATTTTTAAGTCGTCTACAAGTTTTGGAAGAAATTCCTGTTGTTTTTATCATGTGAGCAATTGTTAGTGGTTCTAAATACTTTGTCAATTTGTTTGTCGGTGTAAACTTCCCATCTAGTCTAACACCTTCTTCAGTAAGGTTATTGTAGAATTGTATCAGGTGATGTGGTTGTATTTTTGCCAACTTTATATGACCGATTGCAGGCAATATTCGGTTAAGAATAATTTTGTAAGATTGTAATGTTGTTAGAGCAAGATTTTTTTCGGCATAATCTTCAAGCCACTTTTGTGTAAATTCTGCAAAAGTTATTTTTTCACCATCTAAGTAAACTCCGTTTAATACTTCGTTTTCAAACATCACCATTTGACGATTAAGCTCTTTTTCTGCTTGTTTTGCAGTCAGTGTTTCATCGAGTTTGATAGTTTTTCTTTTGCGTAATTTTTTGCCCTTTGAGTCATAACCTTGACAAACTGTTAATCTATATGTATGTTCTGATATTTTTTCATAAAAAGCCATTTTGTTTTCCTCTTTATCATTTTCTATTATCTCCTTTTTCCAAACTTTCAGCTTCTTTTTCTTAAAAATAAATACAGGGTAACTGTTTTCAGGAGCTACCCTGTGTTTAGTCCTCTTTTTTTATTTATCGATTGATTTTCTTAATACATTTCATATAATGTTCGTTGAAATCCTTACAACCGCATTTTGTAACAATTCGCTTGAACATCGGATATTTTTCAATAATTTTTTCTGCAACTTTGTTACCTTCTTCGTCATTATCAACATACAGGTAGAATTGTTTATACTTTGAGAAGTCAACCTCTGTTATTTGTTTTAACAAAGATTGAATGCCATTTGACGGTGTAACAATATGGTAGTGTTGAATTTGTCGTTGTTCTTTAAGGTGCTGATACAGAGCATAGCCATCAAAATAGCCTTCTACTATCGCTAAAGCTTGTGTTGTCGGCTTGTATGAGTTAATCATCGCAAGTCCTGTTGGCGTTCCTTTTTGCCGAGTTAAGCCATCTTTGCTAAAATTGTATGGTCTAAATTCAAACCCTAGAATTGTATTGGCTTTTTCTGTCGAATATTGAAATGTTGGAATTACCCAACGTCTTTTATCAACATCTACTCCAAGCTTAACTTCTCTAGTTGTTGATAACCTTAATCCTCTTTTTCTAAGTAACAAACGAGGAAGCATATCAATTGTTTGCAGTCTTTCGTTACATTCTTGCATATAGAATTTAAACTCCAATTGCTTTTGTTGTGTAAAAATATGTTTAAAACGGTCTGTATTGTTACAATCCGAATTAAGTTTTAGATTTAATTTACCTTTGCTTTTTTGAAGAATTTCTCTCAATATCATTGGAGCGTGGCTATTATCAGCAAAACACCAAAGAATACCTTTTGTGGAATTGAATTTTAAGTTATCTCGACCTGAGTCTTTGCACATTGGACACTGCCAAAAGTATTCATCGCCTGACTGTTTTTCAGGTTCGCCTAATACTTCGATAATTAAGTCTAGTGTTAGTTTGTTCATTTGCATTTTTATACCTTTCTGGTTTTATGGTAAATCTGGTCCATCCCAGTATTAACTTGTATTTTGATAAATATCAAGGTGGCAATTGCGGTAATTGCCTTTAAACGCAAGCATTACGGAGATTGACATTTTTACCTATGTTTATATTAAGTTCTCAAGTTCTGAAACCCCATTGTCTAAATCTTCTGATTTTGCAGTTGTGAGCCAATAAGCACGACCAGAATTATTATTTATAGGTTTGCTTAATAGCTGATATCCTTGAGACTGGGCAATTTCAGCAACACTTTGCATATCATCATCAAAACTATTTTTGAATTTATTTCGAGATACACCAAATTGTTTGAAATGAATAGTTGTCAAATCATTCTTTTTGAACTCTTTGCCAATATTTTCAAGAAAAAATTTGAAAATTTTGTCACATCTATCTTCAAACGAAGGGCGGAAATTTAAAAATTTTATAAAATCAACGCTTAATTTTTCAACCGTATCAATAGCCATTTCCATATCCTCAGGGTTTATAAAAAGTACACTCGGATGATTAAGGCAAGCATACTGACATGCGATTTTTATGGCTTTTAGTTCCCTAGAACGCATTTCCTTTTGAATAAGCGTATTTTGTTCTTTTTGAATCATTGAATTAATTTTGAGTCTATAAGGGTACAAAACTTTAACAAAAGTTTCTTCTGTAAGCTCATATTGAGCATTGTTTTCAACCTTTTCAAAAATCTCATACAACTGAAGCCCGATGGCTTTTAAATCGCTGTAATACTTTTCTTCCATCAGGTTCCATTTCATGATGTTCTAATTCAGGCATGAAAGTAATTATACAACGACGACTTAAACCTGTTTCCATAAGTAGGTTGAAATTTTTTAATAAATCAGACTTAAATGCTGTTGGGTCAGAGTAGAGTAAGGCATTAACTGGTAAATCTTCAATATCTTCTTCTCTGTTTTCACCTTTAATACTCTTGGCTCGGAGTATACCGCTATAAGCTTCAAATAACATATTAAAAAATAATTTTTGCTCCGTTGTCATGTTACAAAGATATAATCCAAGCTCTGCAATTTTTATCATTAAACCAGCAAATTTTGCTTTTTTAAAAACTTTAGCATCACGGAAAAGTCCTTCTCTTGTCCCATCAGAAACCTCCATAACCAAATTCCCAAATTCTCTCATTTGTTCTTTTACAAATTTCTCACGTTGTTGCTGTTTTTCTTCACCTGGAAATTTTTGCCTTGCTTCTATTTCAAACTTTTGTTTTAGCCCTGCTTTTAATGTTTCTACTGTAAATTTAAACCAAAGTTTAAATTGGTAAAACACAAACTTATCTAATTCATCTGACATACGGTCTTTGCCTGCACCTGATGGCATAAAGTTTATTGCATAGTGATTACAGAAGCCAGTACTACCATTTTCAGCATATTTTATTCGTTTAAACGCTAATGTTTGAGCATTTTTTGCTAAGACAGTATTGATTATTGCATTCATTGGTCTTTCGGAATGAAATGCCCTCATTGTTTGCACCGCTTGTGCTAATGGTTTAGGCATGTGCAAATCGCCAATCTTACAAGTAACTTTATCTGATGCTTGAGTTCTTTGGTACAAGTCTGTTAACATAGGATTCATTTCAATTCTCTGCACGGGTGTAATTGTTTTTTGCTCTATTCCTCCAATTT
>CAKUQA010000133.1 GCA_934675225.1 uncultured Candidatus Melainabacteria bacterium
GGATAGATTCCTCCTCATTCCAGACTAAGTTGTTTACCCTCTCTAACTCTCCCTAATTGAGGGAGAGAATATAATTGATAGACTTTGAATCAAGTTCAGAGTGACGACTATCGTCATTCTAAGCGAAGAATCTCTATAATATTTTTATAACTAAATATATTTTATTCTTGATGAGTGTTTATTAAAATAAACACTATATTATTTACTTATTGTCAAAAATATGATATATTGTTCTCATAATACATATCAAACGGGCAGGAAATATGAAATTAAATAAAAGATTAGTTACGTTAGGTTTAATTATATTGGTGCTATCAATTGCATTAAAATTTATTTGGGCCGGATTAAAACAAATTAAGGTAGATGATTTTCATCCTGCTGCAGTTATTTTTTTAATTGATTCTTCTGCTTCAAATCAAAAGCAATTGCCGGAACAGAAAAGGATGTTGCGTCAAATCTGTAATTTACTTGATCCCGAAGACCAAATAAAGATTTTACGAGTTTCTGAAGATGCATATTTGATATATGAAGGCGGGCCTATGAATGGTAGTACAATTACAAAATCAATGGATGCATTTACACAATATGATAAAAAAGATTATGGTACTGCTTATGGAGTAGGTATTAAAAAAGCTTTTTCTCACGCTTTAACGATGAAAAAAGAAGGATATGTGCCTGCTGTGGTAGTAATTGGTGATTTGGAAAATGAGGGTGCTATTGAAAAACAAATTAATTGGGATACGCTACCTTCAAATGTTCAAAATGTAAAAAAATATGCTCCGGATATTTCTATGATGTTTTTGGATGCACATCCGGCAAAATTAGATTTAGTAAAAGAAAAACTAACCCCTGTTCTTGGAGAAACTCATTTGATAGTTGCTCCAAAACAAAATACAGATAAATCAATTAGAAAATTTCTTCATGCAATCGGAAGATAGAATTTGAGAGGATAACTAATGACTATTGTAATAGTAACATCACAAGGCGAAAAGGTTTTTAATAAGGGAATAATTACAGTTGGAACAAATCCAAATTGCGATGTAATATTGAACACAGGTTATGATGTATTGTTGACGCTGGAATATAGGGTGGCAGAAAACAAGTGTTCTATTATCAATACTTTTAAAAATGATAAAGTGCTTTTCAAGGGACAACCGATAAAAAAAGTTGATGTATCTAATGTATGTAAGATTATGTTCAAGGAGTCCGATGAGTTTATGGCAATAAAATTAATTGCCGATACTTCTGTACATCAGTCTAAAACAATCACTTCTATCGGAAAAGAGGATTTGACTGAAGAAGATATAAGAGGATTGTACGGCAAGGATGTTAATGCTGTTACTAAAGTTAAATTGGAAAAGCAAAAAGAAGATTTAGAAGATGCGCGTGTTGCGATTATCAAGCAAGTCGCGTTTCATATAAATGATTTGAAACAAAAACTTTCAACTAACTCAAAAACAAGTATTTTCTTACATATTGCTATGTTTTTCAGTTCAATGATTTGTGCTTTTGGGGTTTCAAATTATTTAATGGGCTTGGAAATTAAAGAGTCCGCTAATTTTCTTCATTTACCTACAAATATTAAGGTTTGGGGAATTTATACGGTGTTAATTTATGGGATTTGTTTGCTTTTAAAACAGGGAATTTATTTGTATTTACAAAGTAATATCCAAAAAGATATGTCTAAATCAGCAAAGCTTGGACAAGGTTTTATGTTGATTTTTTCATTAATTTTTGTACTTGGGATATATGTGGTAAACCTTGTTTATTATATGAATTTGAATGATTTTATGACATTTGCAATTTTTATTTCTTTCTTTTTCGCCGGGATTATGGCTGTTCTTGCAATCTCTTGCGGATATTTCAAATGTAATGGTACAGAATGGGCTATAACTCTTGATAAATATGAGTATAGAGAAGATTTTGAGAGTGTAATAAAGTCTTATAGACAATGGATTGAAAGATATATAAACAGTTTAAGTAATTCTAAATTGCAATATATTAAAGACAAAATGTTTAATTTGCAACTTAAATCTGTCGGAGAAACAGTGGTCGGTCTTATTACTGCGCCATTTCTTGCTTATGGTGTGTCAAATACTTTGGCTATGTGTTTTCCGGAAGCAGCAGGTTGGATTAGGATTTCCGGTTTAAGAATAAGCCCTGTGTTTTTGACTCTTGCAACATTTATGATTATATTTGCGTTCTTTTCGTTTGTTAACGCATTTTTCTGTACTAAAAAAGTTCAAGGTTCACAAGTAATTAAACAGGATGGTTTTTCTGATTACCAACATCATGGAGTGACTATTTATGGACTTGAAGGTGTAAGAAGATTAAACTCTGAAAAAAATCGCTCTATGACAATTGGTTGTGCAATTATCTTTATTGAATTTGCGATGAATGTTTCATATTTTATGACTGAAATCGGTGGCGATATGCAAGGTATTTTCTTAAGTTTAGTTGCTGCGTTAGTTCCAACAGCTTTATTGATTGCAGAAACTTTGATGTTAAGTCAGACTAAATTTGATATTTATGCGTGTGATGAATTACTTTCAAAAGTAGATAAAGACTAGTTATGGATATTCTGAAAGTTCTTGTAATAATTGCATTTGTCATCGTTACAATTTGTACGATAAAAATACATCCATCAATACACCAACCAATGTTGATAGAGGATGCAGATTTTAAGTTGACCAGAATTAGTGATACACTTACTCCGGAAAGTGTTACTACAACTACATCATCAACTCCTAATGTTTCTAAAAGTGTACAATTGGAGCAACAATTACCTCAAGCAGCGCAACAACAAGTTATTAATATTCAAGACAATACGCCAACTTCAAATAGAGTTGTACAAAGTCAAACAAAATATATTCAACCGGAAAATGTTGAACCGCAAAGGACTAGAATAAAGAATATAAAACCAAAACAACAACAAATCGTAAACAATTCTCAAAATGATGATATGGATGATTTGGAGATGGTTCAGCAAATCTTGAAGGGTGTACAAGAGCAAACTAAAACACTTCCAACTCCAAAACCAGCACAAACCAGTGCGCCAAAACAACAAACAAGCAATTTTAAAAACCCGTATATGACGGAACAAGAAGAAATTATTGCTTGGAATAAATGGAGAAGTAATATTCAAAACCAAATTATGAAAGATTCTGATATTGATTACGCCCCACTCGGAACTCTTTTCTTATTTACTTTTGTTGCTGACAAGTATGGAAATATTTCTAATATAAAAGTAGAATGCTCAAATCAAAGTTATATGAATGTAGCACGGAACAATGTAAAACCTGCAATTGCCAGACTTCAAAAAAAGCCTATTCTTAACTTCCCTAGAGGAACTCAAAGAACTTCGACAATCGTTACAGGTGCATTTTTAATTGGTACGCAAGAAAGATTTTCGACACCGAATGATTATTCGGATTACGAAAGGGTAAAATACTAATGAATACATCAAAAATAATAACTGTTACTGTAATATTATTTGTAATTCTTGGAATTTGCACATGTATAGTTGCAAGTACAAAACCTAATATGCACAAAACAATGCAGCTTGAGCAAATTATTTATAAGAGGGGGAAATAATGCTAAAAATATTATGTGGAATAATATTAGTTATTCTTGAAATTCCTTTCTTTTTTAAAATTAGGCAAGCTCAATATGATATTATCAGACAAACTGCAATTATTATTATAATGGGGGGAATAATTCCATTAATTGTTTATGCAATATATTGGTTAGGTTTGTTTATGATAAAATAAATTTGTTATGTATATATGTAAAGAATGCAAAGCTAAATATAAGGAAAAAGTTGAGTATTGTGATTGCGGAAACAATACGTTTGATTATGTTGAAGAAAAACAACCTGTTATTTCTCAACCTAAAACTAGAAAATCTTTAACGCTTGAACAAAAATCAGAGCTTGTTTCGAGGATATTTTTTGCTATTTGTATAATTCTGTCTGTAATTGTTTGGGCTATTCCTGTCAAAACTGCTCATACAACAAAGCAACAGTCCCAAACTCAACAAAATGTTGATACAAAATCTATTCCTGATATAAACAGGATTTGGAATGATACGCCGCTTTATACACCAAAACAAACGGTTCAAGAACAACAAGCTCAGCAGAGTCCGCTAGACGAGTTGAGACAAGAAGTTCCATTAACATCTGCACCAATTAATAACCAAAGGATTTCTCAATCTGAGGTTCAAAAAAAAAATAATGATTTAATCAAAAAAAATATAGTTTCTAATAAAGTTCAACAATCGCAAGTAAAGCCAAAAACTGTTCAAAATAAAGCAAAAACAACAGTGACTTCTTCACAGCCACAAACTACAAAACCAAAAGTTCAACAACAAGTGCAGAAAGAAGTTCAAAAAGTAACAGCATATAATCCAAATAGTGCAGAAATGTTGCGTTATAAAAATCGTTTGCGTGCTGCATTATTTAGACATTTTGCAGTCGGAAGTATCTCCGGTTCCGGTGAATGTTCTGTACAATTTGCGGTGAATGAAAATGGAAAATTAATAAATAGAAAATTTTTCAAAGAATCTTCAAACAAAGCTTTAAATGATGCAGTTTATTATATGTTGATGAGTGTTCCTCAATTTGAAGTTCCTCCAACGGAATATAATGGGCAAACAATTCGGATGAATTTCAAAATTGATAATGGCAACTATGAAATTTCGATTTATTGATAATTATAAATAGACCGGATTTTTCAATTACAGAATGTATTATACTCTCGTCCGTTGAGGGAGAGATAGAATTTGTTAGCAAATGAATGCGAGCTTACAAATTCAAGAGAGGGGGGATTGCAAAATAACAAAAGGAAAAGGTTGTTAAAAATCAATGGGCTTGTTGTGTTCGCGTTCTCAATATAACTATAACATCTTATTACCCTATTGCCTTATAGCCTTATAGTCTTAAAACGATATTTTAACAGCCTGTTGAATTAATATCCGTTTGCATTTAAAGGTTGATTTAATCTAACTTGTATTGTTGTGCCATCCGGAATTTGAACTTCTTCACCATGCTGCATTGATCCTCTCAGTCCACCGCCGGCAGCTCCTAATCCTCCGAAAATAAGCATATTTCTACCCCAGTCATCACTTCCTCCACCAAGAGCAGTAAGAGCAGCTC
>CAKUQA010000134.1 GCA_934675225.1 uncultured Candidatus Melainabacteria bacterium
G
Organism: uncultured Candidatus Melainabacteria bacterium; assembly: GCA_934675225.1. Taxonomy (GTDB): domain Bacteria; phylum Cyanobacteriota; class Vampirovibrionia; order Gastranaerophilales; family Gastranaerophilaceae; genus Stercorousia. The sequence continues at coordinate 2 of CAKUQA010000134.1, forward strand.
AGTAAACAAAGAGCAACAGTTAGAAATGTTGAATAATACATATCAAAACAGTGGCATTGAAGCTCGTAAGTACGCAGGTGTTAATAACTATCAATCTTATGAAGAAAACCAGTTACCTTTGCATAACAAAGCTATTCAGGATAAAGAAGTTAACGATGCGATGGTTGAAGCCGGAACATACTCTCAATATTCAGCAAAAAATCAAACAGCTGCTTTCAATGCTCATAAACAAAGATATGAACAAAATGACTACAACGAAAAAGAAGCTATTGCAGGTTTAAATAAGTTATCTGATAATATTTATAAATGCGACAAAGATAATCAGCTTGCTATGCATAATGAAATAATGAATACAAAGTATTCAGAAGTTCAAGAACATGCCGCTGCTAATATTAAGAACTATGAGGGTGATGTTCAAACAAAAGCATTAAGCACTGTATATAAATCAGGTAATGAAAAAGCTATTGCGGTTGCGGTCAATGAAGTTATTCCGGCTATAAAATCTCCTGATGCTCAAAAACTTGCTTTGAAACAAGCAGTTATGGAGCTTTCCGGAGTTGTTGATACAACAGAGTTGCAAGCAAAATTTGCAAACGGAACTTTGACAAAGGCTGAAATTGCAAAACTTTCTTCAACCAAGCGCCGTGATTATTATATAAGATTATTTGATAATGCAACACCGGCTGAAAAAATTCAATATTTGAGAAGCATTCCTAACGGAAGAAATAAAAATACTATCTATAGCTTAATTGTAAAATATTATCCAAATTTATTTGAAGATTTAATTAAAACAGATGCAACACTTGCTGAAACTGTATATAATATGGCAGGTTTGGATAAAAAAGCTAAAGATACTGCGTTAAAAGTAATAATGAATATGACTACTTCTGATTTTGTATCATTAAGAAATAAATTACATTTGAATGATAATAAAGATTTAGCATCAGTTGAAACTAATCCTGTAACAGCTAAGACAGTTAATATGGCTACTCCTCCAATGGGTTTTGATACCAAAGAGATTTATCCAAAAGATAGAAAAGGCATTTATTACGTATAAATCAGGTAAGAATTTGTAGGAAAAACAAGCCACTGAATAAATTTCAGTGGCTTTTGTGCATATTATTATGAGCCATTCAAATTTATTCTGAAAACTTTTGTTTGACCAAGTGAGGCACTTGATTTTTGGCTGCTTTTATATTCTAATAAAAATACAGTGATGCGAATGCGTTGCGAGTTCATTTGAAAGAAGACAATTAAAAATTGCCTGAAAAAAATATAAAATTAGCGAAATATGCAGGTTTTTGCTACGGAGTAAAAAGAGCAGTAGAAACCGTTAAAAAATTAAAAGCCGAAAACCCTGATAAGAACGTATTTGTTCTGGGTGAACTTATTCATAATACACAGGTTATTCATGAGCTTGAAAAACTAGGGATTAAAACTTTGACTGAAATACCTGAACACGGTAATGGTATTTGTGTTATTCGGAGCCATGGTGAAAGTCCTGAAGTTATTGAAAAAATTAAGCAAGCAGGATTTGAGCCTGTTGATTTGACTTGTCTTGACGTAAAAAAGGTTCAACAAAAAGCTATAGAACTTGCAAAGGATGATTATTTTGTTGTAGTTGTCGGAAAATCAGAGCATCCGGAAGTTATTGCAATTAAGGCAAATGCTAAGTTGTATAGCGATAATGTTGTAGTTGCGGCATCTGTAGAACAATTGAAAGAATATGAGTCTCAAATTAAAGCTCATAAACGAGTAGGGGTTGTTGTTCAAACTACACAGAGAATTACAACTTTGACAAGTATTGTAGATTATTTGATTTCTGTCGCAAAAGAAGTTCATGTCGCAAATACGATTTGCAAAAGTACTTCTATGCGCCAAACAGAAGCAAAAGAACTTGCTAAAGAAAGTGATTTAGTAATAGTTGTAGGTTCTAAAAAAAGTGCAAATACTACACATTTGGCAGAAATTTTAAAAGATATAACAAAAACAATTCATATTGAAAATGATGATGAATTGGATTTGTATAAAGATTTGATTGAAAAATCAAAAAATATTTCAATAACTGCAGGGGCATCGACTCCGCAAAATGTTATTGAAAGAGTTGAAAAGTGGATTAGAAGCAAATAAAAAATAACACGGTCAACAAAATAAATATTAAGAAAGGAAAATAAATTAAATGACACAAACATTAGACAAAATGGATGAATTTGAAAGATTGTTAGAAGAATCTTTCTCAAAATCTTATTCTGTAGCTGATATCGTTGAAGGTACAGTTTTGAAAAAAGAAAACGAAGGATATTTGGTTAGCGTAAAAGGAGCTAAAACAGAAGCTTTCTTACCTAACAAAGAAATTTCTTCTTCTGATAATGCTGAATCATTGGAAATCGGTGATGAAAGAGAATTTTATGTATTAAAAGAAGAAAATGATGAAGATGGCATGGTTCTTTCTCTTAAAAGACTTGCTTATGCTCAAGCTTGGGCTCAACTTAATGATGCAAAAGTTCAAGGTGATACTATCCTTGCAAAAGTTGTTTCAATTGTTAAAGGTGGCGTTTTAGTTGACGTTGCTGATTTGAAAGGTTTTATTCCTTCTTCTCAATTGAGAACCGGTACTCCTTTTGATGGTTTGATTGATACAAAAATCGAAGTTAAAGTATTAGAAGCTGATCCTAAGAAAAATAAACTTATCTTGTCTCAAAGACAAGCTGTTGCAGAACAAAGAGACCAAGTTGTTGACAATATTTTGTCAGAACTTGAAGAAGGTCAAATCGTAAAAGGTGAAGTTGTAAGAATTGCAGATTTCGGAGCATTTGTTGATATCAACGGAATTGACGGTTTATTACCAATTTCTGAAATTTCTTGGTCAAGAATTAAACACCCGTCTGATGTAATTTCTTTAGGTGAAACAATTGAAGTTAAAATTATTAAAATTGATAACGAATTGAAAAGAATTTCTTTATCACTAAAAAGAATGGGCGAAGATCCATGGCAACAAATTGAAGGTCAATTTGAAGAAGGCCAAGTAATCAAAGGAACTGTTAACAAAGTTACTGGATTTGGTGCATTCATCAATATCTTCCCTGGAGTAGAAGCATTGTTACCTGTTTCTGAAATGAGCAGTGAAAATGTTAATCCGTTCAACCAATTCAAAGTTGGTGACAGTGTTGAAGTTCTTATTAAGAAATTCACTCCACAAGAACACAGAATTGCTTTGAGCATCAAAGATATTAACAAAGATGCTGAATAAGTGATTTAATTAAATTGTTAAAAACCGCTCTTTTAAAGGGCGGTTTTTTGTTGAAATTATTAGAAAAATTTGTTATACTGAAAAAGTAAAGTTAAAAAGGAGAGATTTTTTATGCTAAATTTAGATTTATTTGTTCGTCGGGGGGGGGCAATTAGCGGCTCCTACAGAGGGTTTTACCTTAGCTGAGGTTTTAATTACCCTTGGGATTATCGGAGTTGTTGCAGCATTAACAATTCCTACTTTACTTGCAAATTATAAAGAGAAGGTTCTTGTTACCGGTGCTAAAAAATCGTATACTCAAACGGTTAACGCTGTAAATAAGTATATTGCAGAAAATGGATCGATTGGTGATTATTCTTATTTTTGGTCATCAAATTCTACGCATGATAAGGCTTTAGAAGCTTTGGCAAGTGAATTAAACGCTGTTAAAATTTGTACAAGTCGTGATAATATGAATAATTGCGGTGGAAAATATGACATAAAACAATATAAAAAAATGAATGATGGTACCGGTAAAACGCAACAAGTTGGATTATTAAATAATAATAGAATTGTCTTGGCTGATGGTAGTTTCGTTGCAACACTAAATGAGGTTCAAAATGGAGATTGTACGCATTCTTATTTCTCTTTTGATAGGGATGAAAACGGAAATAATATTCCGGATTCTTCAAGTCCAAATGGGTTTAAGGGAGAAACCAAATATAGCTCAAATTGTGGTTTTATTTTGTTTGATACTAATGGTTTAAAAGGTCCAAATCAAGTAGGAAAAGATGTTTTTCAATATGGTTTTTTAGCAGACAAAGTTGGTAATTTGAGTAACGATGGATACGGAAATCTCAGATATGTTCTTGCTAATGACAAATTGATAAAAACAGAAAATTATACAATAGGAGATTTTTAAAAACTAAAGTCGAGATATTATCTCGACTTTAGTTTTTTATATTTTTATTCTCCAAAATAATTTTTTAAATCTATTGCAAGTTTTTTGTTTTTACAAAGTTTTTTTAGTTTTGCTATTGCTCGATTTTCGATTTGGCGAATTCGTTCTCTTGAAACTCCATATTGAGAACCGATTTCATCAAGTGTTTTCTTGGCTCCGTTGTTGTCTAATCCATAGCGAAGGATTAATACATCACGTTCTTTTGGGCTAAGTTGACTTAGCATTTTTCTAATATCTTCAAATAAATTTTCTTGAGAAACTCTGCTGTCAGGAGTAATAGAATCCTCGTCTACAATAAAGTCCGCAATTTTTGATGAATCTTCTGAAGAACTTGCCGGAGTTTCCATGCTTATTGTAGATTGAGCCGATTTTACAATTGATGTTAATTTACTAACCGGAACTCCTAAGCGATATGCAATTTCTTGTTTTGTAGGAGTATGACCTAGTTCTGTTGTCAAGTCAATTGTTGCTCGTCTAATTTTTCCAAGAGATTCAATCATGTGGATTGGTAGTCTTATAATCCTTGCTTTGTCGGCAATTGCGCGTGTTATTGATTGTTGAATCCACCATGTTGCATAAGTTGAAAACTTGTATCCTTTTTTATAATCAAATCTGCCTGCAGCTTTCATTAAGCCCATATTGCCTTCTTGAATTAAATCTAAGAAAGAAAGTCCACGACCGATATATTTTTTAGCGATACTAACAACAAGACGGAGATTGGCGTTGACCAATACATTTTTTGAAAATTCGTCGTGTTCTTCAAATATTTTTTTAGCAAGATCAAGTTCTTGTTCATGCGACAAAAGAGGGATTTTTCCGATTTGTTGCAAATATATTTTAACACTGTCATCAGAAT
>CAKUQA010000135.1 GCA_934675225.1 uncultured Candidatus Melainabacteria bacterium
TGCCTAAGAAAGAAAAACAAGGTGTAGTAATCAGCAACAAAATGGACAAAACAATTGTTGTAAAAGTAGCAGACTACGAACCACATCCAAAATACAAAAAAATTATGGAATCAAATAAAAACTACAAAGCTCATGATCCTGAAAATATTTGTAACGAAGGCGATATCGTAAGAATTGTAGAAGCTAGACCAACTTCTAAAGATAAACGTTGGGCGTTGGCAGAAGTAGTTGAAAAAGCTAGATAGTAGGTTTAATGGAACAGAATTACTTTATGGTATTTTGTTCCAAATAATCCGAGATTTAGTTAGACATCATTAATCGAATTAATGCGCTGTCGACAAGTAAAAACATTCTTTAAAAATAAAGGAAAAATGAAATGATACAACAAGAAACAAGATTAGAAGTAGCAGATAACACTGGCGCAAAAGAACTTTTGTGTATCCGTGTTATGGGCAGCTCAAATAAAAAATTTGCAGCAGTAGGTGATGAAATCGTTGCAGCTGTAAAAGATGCTAACCCAAATATGCCTGTAAAAAAAATCTGAAGTTGTTAGAGCTGTTGTAGTAAGAACAAAAGCTGATATCAAACGTGCAGACGGATCAGTTATCAGATTTGATGAAAACGCAGCTGTAATTATCAACAAAGATGGCAACCCACGTGGAACTCGTGTTTTCGGACCAGTTGCTCGTGAATTAAGAGACAAAGGATATATGAAAATTGTTTCTTTGGCTCCGGAAGTAATTTAGTTCTCAGTGTAAACTAAGAAGTATAAATTTCTAAAAGTAATAATTAAAGGAATAAAATAATGACAAAGAAAAAATTGCATGTAAAAAATACTGACAGAGTAATGATTATTGCAGGCAAAGATAAAGGTAAAGATGGTAACATCAAAAAAGTAAACGTAGCTGAAGGAACTGTTACTGTTGAAGGTTTGAATATGGTTACAAAAGCTCAAAAACCTCAACCAATGGCAGGAATTCAAGGTGGTTTGATTAAAGTTGAAGCACCTGTAGATGCGTCAAATGTTATGGTTATTTGCCCTGCTTGCGAAAAACCGACAAGGATCAAACACGCAGTTGTAGATGGTAAAAAAGTTCGTGTTTGTAAAAAATGTGGTGAACAATTAGATGCAAAATTATAATTCGTGTTATAATTAAAACATCAAAGAATTAAGGAAATACGAAAATGACAACAAAAACAAGAAGTTTAAAAGCAAAATACCAAGAAGAAATAATTCCTGCATTAAAGGAAAAATTCGGCTATAAACACATCAACCAAGTTCCAAAACTTCACAAACTCGTTTTGAACATGGGTGTTGGAGAAGCTTCTCACAACTCTAAAATTGCTGAAGCTATCGAAGCTCAATTGACTAAAATTGCAGGTCAAAAATGCGTAGTTACAAAAGCTAAAAAATCTATCGCATCATACAAGTTAAGAGAAGGAATGCCTGTTGGAGCTATGGTTACATTACGTGGCGAAAGAATGTATGACTTCTTACAAAAACTTATCTGTGTAGTTCTTCCTCGTATTCGTGACTTTAGAGGTATTTCACCTAAGAGTTTCGATGGTCGTGGTAACTATACATTAGGCTTAAAAGAACAAGCTTTGTTCCCTGAAATCACTTACGAAGAAGTTGATTTAGTTAAAGGTATGAACGTATCAGTAATTACAACTGCTGAAACTGATGAAGAAGCAAGAGAATTATTGAAATTGTTAGGTATGCCTTTCAAAGGAATGAACAAATAGGAGCGTAGCCGCTCTACCCGCCAATCAGGCTTTGTATAATTAATATTCAAAGTTTGAGAATATAGGAAGGAGCATAACAGCTCCGCCCACTTATCGGGTAATTATTAGTTAATAAAAACAAACAACATAAAAAGGAGAAATTCATGGCTAAAAAAGCGATGATAAACAAAGAACTAAGACGTGAAAAACTTGTTGCAGCTGGTAAATACCCTGCAGTAAGACTTCATAACAGATGCAGTATCTGTGGCAGACCTCATGGTTATCACAGAGATTTCGGTCTTTGCAGAATTTGTTTAAGAAAAATGGCTCACCAAGGTTTGTTACCTGGTGTTACAAAAGCAAGCTGGTAGTGCCGGCGGCATTCTCCCTTTTGTCAAACTTTGATTGTGGGGTGTGCTTTGTCGCATAGCAGTGAGTGTAATTGCTCTGTGAGCATCGGTTTACTGTAGCAATAAAAAATAAAATATATAAATAACCAAAAGACCGAGGGATGCGGTCTTTTTTGGTGTTTAAGAAACAGAAGTTATTAGTCAAAGCTATCCACTTTTCATATTAACAAAGTATAGACAAATACTAAAAACAAGTTATAATAGTGTATGTATGTTCGAAAAAAGAACATGAGTTTGGTATGAAAACTTGTTTTTGATGTAAGCATAGCAATGCCTACCTTTATAACAATTGTAAATAGTTTTTCTATTCCAATAAGAAAGTTAAAATCAGTGGAGATTATAATATATGCAACAAAAAATAAAAGAAATATTACATATTTTAAATAATTATAGGCTATACTCCAAAAATTATGTAAATATGTCATATTTTGCAATATTTGCATTTATAGTACTAAAATATTCTGAATATGTTGTAAAAAACCATATACAACAAATAGGCTTTGTTACTTTATTATTACCATTTCTTGTTTTGTTATTTATTCCTATTATGGGATTATATTATATTATTAAAACTGGAATAGGTGTTTATAAAGTTAGTAAAACTGAAAAATTTGAAAATAAAAATAAATTTGTTTTCATTAGTGACATTATTTATATCGCAATAGTTATTTATGTTCACTTTTTTATAAATTATAAACATTAATGACAATTTTGGTAATTGCTTCAAGTATGTTCAATCTAAAAGATGATAGAACAATAAGACGATAAATCCAAAACAGCTACCATTAGTCGTTATTCTGAGCGATTAGCGAAAGAAGCTAGCTCAAAACAGTTACAAAACAAATAAAACTCATCTCCAGAAGCAGATCAAGTTTTGTTGTTGGGCTGGAAAGCCCAACCTACTTACTCTATTCGTTAGTTTATGAAATCTGTTGCTCATTTAATTCGTTAAGTATAAGCATATAAAAAAATAATAAAAGCTAAAAGTTGGGCATACGTGCCCAACTTTGTTAATTTTTTGTAATTAATTTCTTGCAAATTTGTCTGTTTCATGCTAATATCAACTTGTCAGACTATCGAAAGACGTTCCCTGATGTGGAGCAAAATTAATTCGACAAGTGACGAGTAGAATGGATACTGCTGAAAAGTTCAGTAAGTCCGCAAGAGTAAAGGAATAAAATTATGTCAATGACAGATCCTATAGCAGATATGCTAACTAGAATCAGAAATGCTATGATGGCTTCTCACGCTAACGTAACTATGCCAGCTTCTAAATTGAAAGAACAATTAGCAAAATTGTTAAAAGAAGAAGGTTATATTTCTGATTACATCGTAAAAGCTGAAGGTAAATTCAATGTTCTTGAAATTACATTGAAATACGACGCTAAAAACAAACCTGTTATCACTAAATTAGAAAGAATTTCTAAACCAGGTTTGAGAAACTATAGCAAAGCTAAAGACCTTCCAAAAGTTTTGGGTGGTATGGGTATCGCAGTTGTTTCTACAAGCAAAGGTCTTTTAACAGACAGAAAAGCTCGTAAAGAAAACATCGGTGGCGAAGTTCTTTGCTACGTTTACTAGGAAGCATAGCCACTACTCTATACGTCAAAAAATTTTTTGTAGTTCGGAGAAAGGCTTACGGCTTCGTAAAAAGAGTGAATGTTTGCGATGATTGAAAATATGTTTATATTTTGGCGACGTGCCGATTTGAACTTTTCATTTCTCTCTATTCACTTTTCATAAAATTCAGACACAATTGGTAGAAAAGTTTGAATTAAGTACGCAAATATACCAAAAGGAGAAAATTAAAAATGTCACGTATTGGTAAAAAACCTATTGAAATTCCTAACGGAGTTGATGTTAAAATAGAAGATCACCAAGTTACAGTAAAAGGACCTAACGGAACAGAAGTTGTTAAAGTTAGACCTGAAATTGCAGTTAAAATTGAAGATAACCACATTGTATTGTCAAAAGTTGGTGAAACTAGAGAAACAGATGCATTGTTCGGTTTATTCAGAACATTAATTGCAAACGCTGTTCACGGTGTTACTCATTTGTTCGAAAAGAAATTGGAAATCCAAGGTGTTGGTTACAGAGCTAACATGGAAGGTAAAAACTTAAACCTTGCATTGGGTTATTCTCACCCTGTAGTTGTTGAACCGCCAGAAGGAATTACAATTTCTGTAGAAGCTAACACAAAAATTTCTGTAAAAGGCTCTAACAAACAAACAGTTGGTGATGTTGCAGCTTATATCAGATCAAAAAGACCTCCTGAAGTTTACAAAGGAAAAGGTGTTAGATATGAAGGCGAACACATCAGACGTAAAGCTGGTAAAGCTGGTAAAAAGTAAGATAGTCGCTTAACTTAATCCTCGCCCTTTGTGGGAGAGGAAGCATTCGTTCTTGAACGGGCTAGTGAGAGTTACGAATGCAGGTGAGGGGTAAACCCCTTGAGAAACAATTACATGCGGAGGGTTAAAAGCCCGTTAAAGCAGTAAGAAAGGAAAATAAAAATGATTAAACAAGAAATTAGAAAACCAAAAGTACAAAAAAGACATAAGTCAATCAGAATTAAATTGGCAGGTACTGCTGAATTCCCTAGATTAGCTGTATATAGAAGTACAAAACATATTTATGCTCAATTGATTGATGATGATAATCATGTAACTTTAGCATCTGCTTCTTCAAACGACAAAGAATTAAAAGAAAAATTAGCTCACGGTGGAAACATCGAAGCTGCTAAACTTGTTGGTGAAGCAATTGCTAGAAAAGCTAAAGTTAAAGGCATTGAATGTGTTGTATTTGACCGTGGTGGTTTCTTATATCATGGTCGTGTTGCAGCATTAGCTGATGCAGCTAGAGAAGCAGGCTTAATGTTCTAGGAGCGTAGCCGCTCCATCCG
>CAKUQA010000136.1 GCA_934675225.1 uncultured Candidatus Melainabacteria bacterium
GAATTTGCCTGATAAATGGGGAGAGGGTACTGATTTTGAAAATCGTGACAGATTTGTTTTGTCAAAAGGACATGCTTCTGCGATTTTGTATTCTGTTTTATCTCAAAAAGGATATATTCCTAAAGAAGAACTTATGGGGTTTAGAATTTTTGGGTCTAAACTTCAAGGACATCCTTGTCCGATTTGCCCCGGAGTAGAAGTTGCAAGCGGTTCTCTTGGGCAAGGTTTATCAATAGCTTGTGGAATGGCTATGGGCTTAAAGTTAGACAAAAAGAATTCAAAAGTATATTGTTTGATGGGCGATGGAGAGTTGCAAGAAGGTAGTGTTTGGGAAGCATTTATGCATTGTGCTCATCAAAAGTTAAATAATATTGTTGCAATTATTGATAGAAACAGATTACAAATTGACGGTTGCACAGAGTCTGTGAAAGGACTTGACCCACTTCCTGAAAAGATTAAAGCTTTTAATTGGGAAGTTGTAGAAATTGATGGAAATGATGTAAATGCTGTTTATGAAGCTTTAGAAAAAGCTCAAAATGCTGATAGACCGTTTGCAATTGTAGCAAATACTATAAAAGGTAAAGGTGTTTCTTTTATGGAAAATAATGCCGGTTGGCATGGAAAAGCTCCAAATAAAGAACAATATGAAATGGCAATAGCAGAATTGGATAAATAATGATTATTGATAAAATAGAAAATATTGAAAAATATTCAGAAATCCCACAAAAAGCTGTAGAATTTATTAAAAACTTGTCAGCTCAAACTCCTGTCGGACATTATGAGATTTCTGAAAATATATATGCAAATGTAGATGTTTATGAAACTAAAACTTTTGAAAATTGTAAGTTTGAAGCTCATAAAAAATATATCGATATTCAAATTTTGTTAGAAGGAACAGAAAAACTTGATTTTATTTCAGTCGATGGTTTGAATATTGCGGAAGCTTATGATGCTAGTAGAGATGTAATGTTTTTTGAAAATCCTGAAAAATTTTCTGATAGCGTGATTTTAGAAGCAGGCAAATTCGCTTTTATAGGAACGCATGAAGCTCACAAACCACAAATTGCGATAAATAATAAACCCGAAAAAGTAAAAAAAGTGGTCGTAAAAATCTTGGTATAAAAAAAGTCCTTATTTAAGGACTTTTTCTTTATAATCTTGAACTTCTTTGTTTGGGAATACCGACCCCAAATTTGGTTCTACAACTTTCTTGATAATAACGTTTTCTACAAATTTATCAATAGGGTTGATAGCCAAGCCTAAAGCGACAAAACCACCAATTGTTTTTAAAACTTTGGTATTCATAATTTTGCTCTTTTGATATTTTTTGATAATATCTTCTGCCGCATCTCTAAGAGCTGTATTTTTATAATCCGGATCTTTAGCATATTTATTTTTTAATTTACCGAATTTTTCAAATAGTTTCTCTGAAAATTCCGGCGGTCTTGTATCACTTGCTAAATTATTATAAATTTTAAACATTTCATCAATATGTTTGTTTGCAAATTTTAAAACTCTGTCTTTTTGAGACATCGCAAGTGATTCCGGATGACGTTTGTTGAAAATTGCATCGGCAATAAGTTTTATCGGATTTTTAAGTTTAGTTTCTCTAATTAATTTTTCTTGTTTTATAGAAATTGATTCTTTAAATTGTTCTTTAAATCCTTCAATATTGCCTTGGTATTTGTCAAGATGTCGTCTGCTTGTAAAGTTTTGCAAGAAATTAATTATTTCTTCTTGAGATTGTAATGAAAGTCCGTTTTTACCGGCAACACCTGCAGCGGAAGTCATTTTTTGACCGGCAATAACAGCTCCTGTTGGTAATAAAACACTTGCAAGCAGTTGGAATATAGCTTGTTCTGTTCCTCTCTTAGCGTTTGGATCATAAGATGTTTTTTCATTTTTATATTTGTCATAGATATCTGCACCAAAATATAACATGGCAGGAAACCATAATAATGTGCCAAGTTTAGGCGCAACTTCGCTTAGTGCGGCACCAAGTTCGTTTGTATAAGCAAGTCCCCTTGCAGGCCATTTCATTAACGGATCAGAATACTTATTATCTCCGTTTTTTTGATTGTTTGGTTTTTTGTATGTTTTATTTGACTAAAAACTGACATTTGAGGTAAATTTGTAATTGTTTAATCTAATCAAGTCTGCAGTCTCCACAACTATTCTTCAGTATTTATAATACTTGAAAAAAATATTTCTTGCTATTTTTTTTGATATTGTAAATATATTGTAATGTTTTGGGAGGTTAGGCTTTATAGTAAATCTCATTTACTAATACTAAAATTTTGTTGATAAAGTTTCTGTAAGCGGCTCTATCTGCTTCACCCGATAGTATAATATCAGCTTTTGCAGCGGTTGGATGAATGTGGGTTTTAGCTTTTGTAGAAGCGTTTTCATAAACTTCATCTGCGGAGTCACCTAAGTCTCTTTCAGCTGCTCTTTGGTAAAATCTTGCTTTTTGTATGTTATGTGAAACGGCAACAAAAATTTTAAAATCAAAGGCATCAACAACTTTGTCAGTGAGTGTAAACAAACCTTCCGAAATAATAATTTTTGAAGGGAGAGCCAGTTTAATGTTATCACGTCTGATTGCAGTTCCTGACATATCGTATTCGGGAAGATAAACTTTATTTCCAAAAAGTAATGACTTAATATGCTCTTTCATCAACTCCAATTCAAGAGCTTCCGGAACATCTAAATCATAATGTTTTGCGAACTCAGCAAAACTTCCGGCTTTTTTTACCATATCTGAACGATCATAATAATAATCATCGGTATTAATTCTAGTGATTGCGTTTTCGATACGATGTTCTTCTGCGAAACATTGTATTGTACTTATAATATCGTATGCTATAGTCGATTTCCCGCTTGCTGTTTCTCCGGCAATTCCGATAGAACAAGATCTTGTTATGTTATTTGATAAAAATAATGCCATTTTTTGAATGGCAGAACTTTTAACCTTTCGGAATATAGAATTAGGATGATTCATTTCATCTAAAAAAATCTGATTTAATCTTTTTTCAACATAAAGAAAAAGATTGTTGTTAGAATGTAGAAAACTAGATTGGGTTTTAGTAACTGTTTCGTTTTTAATTAAAGTATTTTGCAATTTATAAATCCTTATTTCTCATACAATAAAAATTGAACAAAAAAAAATTTGCCAACTGCTTTTTTATATGTTACCAAAAATACATAAAAAAAATACTAAGTATGTATAAATGTAAAAAAATTGTAAACTATATAATTTTTGTTGTTAGTATTTTGCTTATAATAAGCAATTTTTCTTCTATTGTTTTTTTATATGTATATAGGGAAAATTTTAGGATAGTTATTTATGTCAAAATTCTTAAACATATTGCTTAATAAAGGTATAAAAGCCCCTCCTCTTTCGTGGCGAACAAGTTATGTTGGCTCAAAAATAAACTCTCTATGTAATTCTGTTAAAGAGTTATTTAAACCAAACAAGCTTGGTCAACAATTTAGTAAAGTAATGTGGTCAAATCCTAATGAAAAGTCAGTACAAGCAATTTGTGATGTTTTTGAAAAAGAAACCGGTTTGAAATTGCTAATGACTAGTCCAAAAGATGCTTATTGTTTTAATGAATTTGGAAATGTTCTTTTAAGGGATATTAAAGATGGCAGGTATCCTAAAGATTTAAAATATGTTGTATTTGGACATGGTGAAGGTTCTTCATTGATTAATTCAGGCAAAGATAAATGGCATGTTCTTGCAGACTCAAACATTGGAATATTTGATTTTATAAATAAAAATATTCCTAAAGGCGAAAAAGTATTGGTTAATTGTTGTGAGACAACTCCGAAACAATATAAACACCTACTTCCAAAAGAAAAACCCGCTATAGGATATCCGACAAATACAGATGCTTCAAGTACTTATTATTACCCGCTAAAAATAGTTCAAAGTGGAAGAAATGAAATTATTGGAGGTTATGCTAACGGAATTATGACTTTGTATTAAGTTTTTATGATACATATTCTTTTATGTGTAGTAGTTTATAAGTGCTTAAATTCCGTTAAAATTACTTAAAATATAGGCAAATTTTAATTCCTACATGACTTTATAGTTGTACAATAAATATTATAATACTTTTACAGAGGTATAGTATGGACAAAGTTGGATTTAATGTTGCAAGTGTAAATTTTAAACAAAACAAAAATACGGAAAATAAGAAAAGAGTGTCATCTCCGATTGTTGATGACGAAAAGAGCAAGGCTGCAAAATATGCAATAGGTGCTACTGCACTTGCAACAATAGTAATTGCAGGAATAGCAACAAAAGGTAAGTTGTGGGGTAAAAGAACTGAACGAATAGTAACGGAGACTCAACAATCGAAGTCCGATAGTATTGTTAAACCGGAAGAATTAAACGAAGAAGGTCGAAAAGTATATTTAAATATAAAACAAAAACTTGATGGAAAAATTACTTGCAAAGTAAAAGATAAAAAAAGTAATGAGCTAAATGAACTTGGACAGTATTATCATATTCAGGAAATGAAAATGAGTAATATTAAAGAGCAATTGATAAAAGAAGATAAATTGAATTATCAAATTGAATTTAAAAAGAATAATGTTACCGTAAAAAATGGTGAGGTTGAAAATTTAATAAATGAAAAAGGAGAATCTTGGCAAATAACAGAAGCTACGGATAAAGAATTTGTCAAAGAATTAAAACAAGCAATAAATCAAGAAAATGATAAACGTGTAGTAGATGAATTATCTGTCAGAGAAGGATTAAATTATTTAGAAGCTCAAGAAAAATCTACAAGATTAACAAAAATCGAAAGTGACAAAAATAATGAAGAATGGTTAAGAGCGCAACACCAAGTTAAAGAAGAAGAATACAGCAGTTGGTGGAATAATGCGTTAGCCCAAAAAGCAAAAGAGACATTGTTTGCTAAAAGGTTGGAAACAATAGGTTTATGCGCGAATGGATTGAAGTTAAATGAAGAAATTGTTGCAAATGGTCAGAAATTTGTATTTAAAAAAGGA